>NVXL01000033.1 GCA_002746115.1 Alteromonadaceae bacterium | reverse complement strand
AATGAAAGTGAATTTTAGGTGAATTATACTTCGTTTAGTTCAGTGTGGCGGTTATATTTTTATTTAATTGTTTGTAGTTTTTACATAACTTTTACATGGATATCACATAAATATCACGTGGTTATCACAAGGTTGTAAAATAATGATCACATGATTTGTTATTGTTTAAGTGTGATTTAATGTTGGTGCTATCTGTATGGGGGCTATCCGTAGCATGCTCTAATCGTTAAGTTAAAAACCCCCGTAGTCCCGGCGACTTTTGGGTTGATAATTCCCGGTTACTGACATGCTTTAAAAGCACAACTAGGGCATTCAATGTTATCTATTTCTTGATGTGTTTATCGTCAAAATCAACTTCGAGTAATAGGTCTTTTACTCATCGTCAAAAGTAGGTTTTGTTTTCATAAATCGATGTTTTTGAAATGGTAACTTTCAGGTGGAGGTTTTAGGCTGGTTCTACGCTGCGGTCGGGTTTTACTCCGAGGGATACATTGCCAATGCAACCTTTATGGTTAGTAGAGTTGCATTGGCAGCTACCTATCTCGCTTGCAGTGGCGTGCTGGGTAGGCATTGCCGTTGCGAGTTTAGGTCTCATCCCGTTGGGTAGGGGCACAGGGAGGGTTTTCGTCTGTCTTGCTCAACGCTTGGTGTGACGTTATTCAACCTGTGCTATGGTAGTAGACGCTTCGGAGAGCTAAATCCGCCTACTTTTTTTATGTTTTTTTATACTCCTTCATAGAAAATTGAAAAATTGTAGCGAAAAAAGTACATGTTGGTCGATTTATAAAGTCTCTCACGTGCCTTGCTTAATAACAAGCCGTTAGCTATATCGATTTAATCTGATATGTTTGAGACTCTAAGGCAAGGTGATCTAAGCTAGGGCGAGCTAAGTGATTTGATAAAAATGTGATGTTTTTTTTGATCAGTGATGGGTGTTATGTTTTAACCGTCATTGTCATTGTCATCGTTATCACTATAGGCAATCTCGCCCATAATATAAGTTCTAGATACGCAGCGGTCATCACCTAACATCATTAATGCAAAAAGTGTATCTTCAATTTCATTGCTATCTTCTAGTCTGAGCTTTAATAGCGGGCTTGCGGATTTGTTGAGTACAACAAAATCGGCCTCGCAGCCTTGATTGAAATTTCCAATTACGCCTTCTAGGTCTAAGGCGCGCGCGCCACCTAAGGTATTTAAATACAAGCCTTTAAATGGCGATAGTGTCTCGCCTTGCAGCTGTTGAATTTTGTAAGCTTCATTGTAATTTTGGAAGAGTGAAAAGCTGGTGCCTGCGCCAATGTCGCTCGCCATGCCTATTTGTACCTTTGCTTGTTCGCAGCGCTTGAGGTTAAATAAACCTGAGCCGATAAATAAATTAGAGCTAGGGCAGTGGGCGATGGAAGACTGGTGCTCGCTTAAGCGTTTTAATTCGTCATCGCTCACATGTATTGCGTGGGCAAATATACTGCGTCGGCCTAGCAAATTGGCACGTTGGTAAACATCGAGGTAATCCTTTGCTTCGGGAAACAAGGTTTTAACCCAGTCGCATTCATCAGTATTTTCGGATAAATGAGTTTGCATATATACACTAGGGTATTCAGCTAATAATTCACCGGCTATGTTGAGCTGTTCCACTGAGCAGCTTGGGGCAAAGCGCGGGGTCACGGCGTACTGTAGACGGCCTTTGTTGTGCCACTGCTCAATTAAGGCTTTGCTGTCGTTATAGGCTTGTTCGGGGCTGTCTTGTAGGTCATTGGGGCAATGGCTATCCATCATGACTTTACCGGCAATAATGCGCATATCACGCTGCATTGCATGCTTGAAAACAGCATTGACTGATGTCGGGTGAACGCTGCCAAATACCATCGCTGTGGTTGTGCCGTTGCGGAGTAATTCCTCAATAAAAAAACCGGCAATACGATCGGCATATTGTGCATCACTGAAGCGCATTTCAGTTGGAAAGGTGCAGTTGTTCAACCAGTTAAGTAATTGACCGCCACCGTGAGCGGCTACCATTGATGTTTGCGGGAGGTGGGTATGGGTATCTATCATGCCCGGTATTATCAAGTGATCTTTATAGTGGGTTACCGGGGTGTTTGGGGCTAGGGTGGGGAGTAATGCTTGAGCATCACCAAAATTCAGCACTCGACCGGCTTCAATTACGAGCATGCCATCTTCATAATGTCGCAATGCGGCGCTGCCATGGGTGGCGGGGTCGGCGGTGAAATCTAAGATCTCAGCGCGTACTGCGTGTATCGTATTCATGTCTGAACCTATCGTTGGTATCTATCTTGTTATTGTAAGGCCTTAGCTTATTGTAAGTCTTTTTGGTGTGACTATTGGCCGTTAAACAGTGTTATATTTGTCGGTTTCTGCTTGGGGTTATCTAGGGTTATTCATGAAAAAAACATTATTCCACTTTATATTTCGATTCCACTTTCTATTTCTGTTTGTCTTGTGCTTTTCTTATCCGCGTTTGGCTTTTGCTCAAAAAGACGGCTATGCCTTTAAGCAGGAKGTKCCTTATTACTCTGAGGCGGTTCGAGAGAMGGATGCTTAYATTCGTGAGCGTGGGGTGYTGGATGTCTATTACCCTAAAAATATTAAAAAATTCGCGACGCTTATTTGGCTGCATGGTGGCGGATTGAGTGGCGGGAATAAGTTGGTTCCAGAGGCGCTTAAAAATCAAGGTCTAGCGGTGGTAGCGGTAAACTATCGTTTATTCCCGAAAGCTAAGGCTCCCCAGTATATTGAGGATACGGCTGCGGCTGTGGCTTGGGTTTTCAATAATATCGAAGCGTTAGGGGGGGATAGCCAGCGCATCTTTGTGGCAGGTTACTCCGCAGGCGGGTATTTGACGAATATGGTCGGCTTAGATAAGCGCTGGTTAAAAGTGCACGACATTGACGCTAATCGCATTGCGGGATTAATTTCATTTAGTGGTCAAGGCATTACGCATTCTACCGTGCGTGAAGAGCGCGGGCTTGCGAGTACGAAAGTGGTGGTGGATGAATTGGCGCCGCTTTACCATGTGCGCCCAGATGCGCCGCCCTTGCTGTTAATTACTGGGGGGCGCGACTTGGATTTACCTGGGCGCTACGAAGAAAACGCATTTTTAGCACGCATGATGACGGTTGTTGGGCATAAGCAGACGCGCTTGCTTGAGCTGCAAGGCTACAGTCACAGCGTGGAGTCTGCAGCGTTCCCATTATTGTTAAAAGAGGTTGAACGCATACAAAACGGTATGGAAGGCGGTAAACGTGAGTGATGTACCAGTAGCGTTAATTACCGGCGCGGCTAGACGCGTGGGGGCGGCAATTGCGAAGACTTTGCATGGCGAAGGCTATCGCATTGTCGTGCATTACCAGCATTCTAGTGCGCAGGCGCAGACCTTGGTGGCGCAGTTTAATGAGGTGCGTGAAAACTCGGCAGTAGCATTGGCGGCGGATTTACTTTGTCATGAGAGCCTACAGCAATTAGCCAGCCAAGCATTGGCGGCTTGGCAGCGTATTGATGTTTTGGTGAATAACGCGTCGAGTTTTTACGCTACGCCACTTGGCGCCACGACGGAGTCGAATTGGAATGATCTGTTGGGCACTAATTTAAAAGCGCCTTACTTTTTGAGCCAAGCCTTGCACCTTGAGTTAAAAAAATACAGCGGCTGCATTGTGAATATTAGTGATATTTTTGCACAGCGGCCGCGCATGCATTACAGCGCTTACTGCATTGCAAAGGCGGGTAATGATATGTTGACGCAGTCTTTAGCTTTGGAACTTGCACCTGATGTGCGTGTGAATGGCGTTGCGCCCGGGGCTGTGATGTGGCCTGAGAACGACAAGGGGCAGGCGATAGAAAACACGGAGATGTTAAAGGACATACCGCTTGCTCGCCTTGGTGGCGAGCAAGTTATTGCTAAGGCGGTACGCTATTTAGTGTTGGAGGCACCGTATACGACGGGGCAAATTTTGCGTGTAGATGGCGGGCGGTCGCTACGTCAGTGATCTTTTAYGGTAAAGGCCTCTGCGAGWATAATCGTTATTTCTAGCTGCTTGGCTCTTCATGTTTTAAGTCTACTCGCCAGAGTTTTTGAGCCTCGGAGTCAAATTGCTGCCARAGGCGGGCATAAGTGAGGCCGTTCTCGGGGTGGCGTGAGGTTGGTACTAAATCGGAAAGTGGCAGYAATACAAATGCGTTGGTGAGTATTTCRGCTCTGGGTAGCTGAACGCCATCTATAAGGCCGAYTTTTTCGTCRTAAGTGAGRATGTCGATATCAAGGTTACGATCGCTAAARCGARCYTGRCTGCGRTCSCGGCCAYTGGCGTCTTCGAGGGCGYGYAGTTKTWCRGACARCTCTTTGATGGAYAGCTCTGTTTCGAARGAGGCRACGAGGTTAATAAARTTRTTGCCATYRAAGCCGACGGATTCRCTTTCATAAATTGGCGATAAGGCGATGCCTTGAAATTGYKCCGATAGCRCCTGCAAAGCTTTYGGRATGTGCACCATCGGCTCAATATTGCTGCCTAAGCTGRCAAATACTTTGCTCATGAGGTTTTGTTGCCTCGCTCTATGCGAATGCCCACRTTGGTTGCGCCGGTTAGTGCYGCGGGYTTGTTTAARGTGAGYTTTAACCARGGWACGGAAAACTCTTCYCTGACTATTTTAACGATAGCCTCAGCCATGCTTTCAAGCARTAAAAATTCACTCGTYTCTATAAATGCTATMARGCGCTTSGCKACAGATTTGTAGTTTARTGCGTATTGAATGTCATCGGTTTCGGCGGCTTTGGCGATGTCGTGYGCCATTTCTAGGTCGATGCTGACGGTCTGTTTGACCTCGCGTTCCCAGTCATAAATACCGATAATAGTTTCAATACGTAAGTCGCTTATGAATACGATATCGCTCATGCTTTATGATACTCCGCAAGTATGTTTTTTTGTCGAGATGAAACCGGCGAGCGTATCATAAGCGTTAGCATTGGGGTAGCGAGTTTTGACGATTTAAGGCCGTTTTTATTCGCTTAAAGGGCATAAACCGTTTTGTTATGTCGATTATGGACTTAGCGCTGAATAGTCGGCTAGGGACGGGAGGGATGAGGTGGTGATTTTGCTAAATTGGGCTATAATTAGGCTAACCATTTTATATTTAACTTGATTAGGTGTCGGTCATGTGCAGTACACCCAGACCCAAGAACGTCGACGTTAAGCGACGTGGTTCTGCGCCGTCGATGAGTGCTGAGTTAATGCGCCGTTATACTAGCTGTGCTAACGCTGCGGACGACCGTAGACTGCTCCGGGAGTTGGAGCGAAAGGATGTGCCTATAAAGGCGGATCGCCAAGCCAAGAAACGAGTCAAGCATAAGCAAGGGAGTGAGGGGCGTGCTTCTGCGAGCTGGATTGATTGGTTATATGATGCGCTAATGGGTATGTTCGAGCCTGCGAGGCCTAAATTGGCAAAGCTGAAATAGTTTTATCTCGAATAGTTTTCTGTTTTAGTTCTTATTAATAAGCGTATTAATATTCTTTTTTATACCTTATTGTTTTTATTTCTTAGAAAAGTATGAGGATCACGTTGCGCTGATAGCTTGCATGCTCTAGGTTTTTTGGCAGCAGGTTTAAGGTTCTTTAAATCTGATTTAAGCCTGCTTTTGATTTTTTTAGCGCCTAACTTAATCAATCAAAAATAACCGTGGAAATCCACAGTCATTTGCTGTCGCCGACCTCTTCTTTGATAGAGGATTCTTTGGTGGCGGCTTCTTTTTTGTTCGCTTCCATGTCCGATTCTAATACTATCCTTAAGTCGTCTAGGCCTTGTTTCATGGCAATGCCAAACTGATGGTCGTCGCCCCAGTGTTTGGTGAGTTGCAGCATGACTTTGCGGTCGTGAGCTTTAAATAAATTACCGGCTCGCTCCGCTTGATCATGTGTTTGGCCGAGTATTCTCAGTGCTTTTACGCCCAAGTTAAGGGCCGAGTCGAATACGTCACGTCTGAAATCTGCAATTTTACGCTCCCTTAAATCACTGGCGTGACTACGACTTACCGCGCGCGCTAGAATTTGTATATCGGGGAAGTTTTTTTGCACCATATCAATAATGCTGATGGAGTGGTCGGCATCATCAATTGCCATAACCAGCAACCTTGCCTCACCTGCACCTGCGGCCTCAAGCAGGCTGCGCCTTGCCGCGTCGCCATAATAAACCTTATGCCCAAAGCTTCTGAGTAATTCGACTTGACCTGGAGTGTGATCCAAGATTGTTAATTCATAACCCTGCGAGGTCAGCAGGCGACCGATTATTTGCCCAAAACGGCCAAAGCCCACAATGATCGCTTGGCCTTTTTCGATCTCGCCTTCATCGTGGTGACCTTGTTGCTCACTTTTTTGGTGTACTCGGGAGAAAAAAGCCTCATACACGACAAGTAATAAGGGCGATATCAGCATAGATAAAGCCACGATGACGGTAATCAAATTACCGATCTCGGTATCTAATACCGCAAATTGCTTAGCCGCAGAAATCATAACAAAAGCAAATTCACCGCCTTGAGCCAGAGCTAATGCAAACAGTAAGCCTTGGCTCTTTCCAAGGCCAAAGCTGATCGCTAACACATAAAGCACTATGGCTTTTATGATGATCAAGCCAAGCACTGCGAGCATAATTATGATAGGCGCTGCGAACAGTAATTGAAAATCGATACTGGCGCCGACGGTAATAAAAAATAGCCCCAGTAGCAGCCCTTTAAATGGTTCAATATCCACCTCAAGCTCATGCCTGAATTCGCTTTCGGCTAATACCACACCTGCCAGAAATGAGCCTAGTGCTGGAGATAAGCCAATCGCCTGCATAAGGAGAGCAATCGCGACAATAATCAGTAGTGCGAATGCTGTAAACAGCTCGCCTAAACGTGTCTCCGCGATAAAACGAAATATTGGGTTTGAGAGAAACTTACCACTTAAAATAATGACGCCAATTGTGGCTATGCTAATAACCACTTGTTGCCACATTGCTAGATGGCCAATTAAGCTGGCGCTATGCTCGTCGCCCACTGAGGTGGCCACATTAACAGCGAGTAAGGGCAGTAACGCTAAAATGGGAATAATGGCAATATCTTGAAATAGCAAAACGGCAAAGGCGTTGGTGCCAGCGGGTGTTTTTGTTAAGCCACGCTCGTTCAGAGACTGCAAGACAATGGCGGTAGATGAGAGTGCCAGAGCGAGGCCAACGGTTAGGGTGATTTGCCAGGACCAAGAGGTGACTAACATGAGTACAAGCGAGATTAAACTTGCGGTGATCACAACTTGTAAACCACCGACCCCCAATATTGGGCGGCGCATGGCCCAAAGGCGATTTGGGTGCAATTCTAAACCGACCAAAAATAGCATCATAACGACGCCAAGTTCAGCAAAGTGCATGACATCTGTTTGGTCGCCCACTAAGTGCAGTACGTATGGGCCGATGAGCACACCGGCGATCAAGTAGCCTAGCACAGAACCTAAGCCGAGGCGTTTGGCTATGGGAACCGAGAGTACTGCAGCACACAAATAAATTAATGCATTTAGAAGCATTCGTTTAGATCCCCTAGTTGGTCTTTTTACTGGTCTATTTGACTAAGTAAGCTCGTTTGAGCGGGTTTGTTTGCATGCTTAGCTTGTCAATTCCCACCTTACTAAATATAGTAGAGTTCCAAAATTTTTCGTTCTAAAGCTAAGTCAAGAGTGAGAGAAATTTACATGAATAGCTCAAAATTGTGGCATAAAAACTACCCAGAAGGCGTAGCGTTTGATGTGGATGTTGAATGCTATGCGTCTTTAATGGATATGTTCCATGATGCGGTAAAGCGCCATGGCGATCGTATTGCGTATGAGAACTTCGGAGCCACATTGACTTATCGTGAGCTGGACGAGCGTTCATACGAGTTTGCTGCTTATTTACAGCATAAGCAAGGGCTTAAAAAAGGCGATCGCGTAGCGCTTATGTGCCCGAACACCTTGTCTTTTGTCGTCGCAATGTGGGCGATTATTCGTAGTGGGGCTATTCAGGTGAGCGTTAACCCACTCTACACCGCGCGTGAGTTATTGCACCAGTTAAGCGACTCTGGTGCGCAAAGCATGGTGATTTTTAATACGGCTATGCCAGTATTAGCTGAAATTGTCACGCAAACCCAAGTGCAGCATATTGTCGGTATTAGCTTGGATGATTTGGTTGATAAGGGCTTAGTGGATGCTGGTATGGATAGCCGCTTGGTCAATGCGCTCAGCTTCCGGCAGGCGCTTAGCGAAGGGCGGGCACTTGTCAGTGAATTAGGCGCCGATGCACTAAAAACGCCCACGCTTGGAATTGATGACTTGGTATTTTTGCAATATACCGGTGGCACGACCGGCTTATCCAAAGGCGCCATGCTAAGCCACGGAAATATTCTGGCTAACGTACTGCAATACAAAGAGTACGGCAAAGGGGTGCTTGGGGATGGGGATGATGTTGTGATTACGGCTATTCCGCTGTATCACATCTTTGCTTTGACGGTAAATGCCATCTGCTATTTTTCCTACGGGGCGATTAATCACCTGATTACYAAYCCRAGAGATATGCCTGGGTTCGTGAAAATATGGTCTGAYATTAAAGTCACGTTTATCACAGGGGTAAATACTTTATTTAATGGCTTATTGCATACCCCGGGTTTTGATCAATTAGATTTTTCTGCCATCCGGCTGGTGGTTGGTGGCGGTGCGCCCGTGCAGCAAGCTGTGTCAGAACGTTGGGAAAGTGTGACGGGCGACCGTATTCATGTTGGCTATGGATTATCTGAAACCTCGCCCTTGGTGTGTTTAGACCTGATGGAGGAGGTTAATTACAATTACGGTATTGGCTTGGCGGTGCCTAACACTGAGCTGTCGATTCGGGATGATAGCGGTAATGCTTTGGCCACAGGTGAAATCGGTGAGTTATGCATTAAAGGGCCGCAGGTCATGGCTGGCTATTGGAATAACCCTGAAGCTACGGCTGCTGCCATGACGAAAGATGGTTTTTTTTGCAGCGGTGACATAGCTTTTATTGATGAGCAGGGTTTTTGCCACATTGTTGACCGGAAAAAAGACATGATTTTGGTGTCCGGCTTTAATGTTTACCCGAATGAAATCGAGGCCGAAGTTGCAAAGATGCCCGGTATACTTGAGTCGGCTTGTATCGGTGTGCCAGATGATTCTCGTGGTGAGGCGGTTAAGCTGTTTGCCGTGAAGACGGACCCTGAGCTGAGCGAAGAGCAGGTTAAAGATTTTTGCCGTGAAGGCTTGGCGTCATATAAAGTGCCTAGTTATGTGGTTTTTTTGGATGCGATTCCAAAGTCTGTTGTTGGAAAGATATTACGGCGCGAATTGCGATGTACGGTTTGACTTGTAATCGAGTGCTGCGAACCTTTACTTTCGCCTGCTTGTTTATTTTTCTATTCCTTTCTGTTGCGTTACAGGCGAGTTCTCAAAAAAAATCATCACGCTTACCGTTGACACTTGCAGGCTTGCCAAGTGTTAATTTGAGCTTTAAAGCGCTTGCTGATGAGCGAATTAAATCCATTGGCACCATCCATGCGATTACTCAGGATAATCAGGGTTTTATTTGGTTTGGTGGCGCGTTTGGTCTGCTGCGTTACGATGCCTATCAATTTAAATTTTTCCAGCATGACCCTAGTAACCCGGCCACACTGAGCGGCAGTGAGGTTAGATCCCTGCTAGTCGACCGCAATGGCCTGCTTTGGGTTACAACCAACCGTGGTTTAAATAAATACCACGCCGAAACTGAAGTTTTCACTCATTTTGATCCAGCTGATGGTGATGGCGCTTCTGTTGTGGGTAATGAGCTAACGGGTTTGGTGGAAGACGCGAACGGTGATTTATGGATGGGAAGCTGGAATAGTGGTTTGTTACGTTTTTCGCCAAGTACGGCCACATTTCAACGCTATTTACCGGATGGTACGGCGGAGGGCTTACCCAGCCCGCGTATTTTAACTGTATCGATTGACCGCAAAGGCGTGCTTTGGATTGGCACCCGCGCAGGGCTTGTTTCACGAAATCCTGTATCGGGCACCTACCAACACTATTTTTATGAGGAAGATAACAGTCATAGCCTAAGCGATTCGGTTGTTACCTCGATATTTGAAGATCGCCAGGGGCGTTTGTGGTTAGGCACGCTGTCGGGACTCAGCTGGATGAATTCTGAGCGAGATACCATCTCGCGTTACCAGCATGAAACAGACCAGTCGCCCAACCTAGGTAGTGTCAGTGTTAAGCGGATTATTGAAGCGGACAAGGGCAAGTTATGGGTCAGTACTGTCAACAGCGGTTTATATTTATTCGACATTGAGTCTCACGGCGCCGAGCATTTTCAGCATGATTCTGGCAGGCAAGAGAGCCTCTCGGCAGATAAAATACGCTCTATTTATAAGGATGGCCAAGGTGATACTTGGGTAGGGTTTTTCCCCGGTGGGGTTGATCGCCTTGATTTAGACTCAAGCGCCTTTAGGCGTTATAGGCATGAGAGTAATAACGTTAACAGTCTTAGTCACAGCTCGATATTGTCAGTGGTTCATGATGAGCGAGACAATCTTTGGGTTGGCACTGAAGCGGGTTTAAATTATATAGATTTTAGTGATCCGTATTCAGTGAACGTTCAGCGCTACAATCCGAAATTCTCCGGTAAGGCTGAGCAAGGGCTGGTGAATGATATTACGACGCTCGCGAGTTTATCTCTAGTGCAAGCAAATGCAGATGAACTATGGGTTGGTTCTTGGCATGCGGGCTTACATCGTGTGGATTTACGTCGTGGTGAATTTAAGAGCTATCTTCCCAAACAAGATAGCCTTGATGGTTTGAAGGATGGAGGGCATTGGTCACTTTATCAAGATTCACGTAAAAACATTTGGGTCGGTACCGACAACGGGGGCGTTTATCGTTACCAGCCTAAGACTGATGATTTTGTAAAATATGCAGCACCGCCGGAAATAACGCTACGTAGTAATGTAAATTCTATCTATGAGGATAGCGCTAAAAATTTCTGGCTTGCTGCGGGCAATGGCTTGTATTTGTTCGATCGAGACACCTTGGCTTTTCAGCGCTATAAAAACGAAAAAAATAACCCTAAAAGTTTGAGTTATGATGATATTAGTACTATCACCGAAGATCGCGCCGGTAATCTTTGGGTTGGTACTTATGGTGGCGGTGTGAACCGCATGGGGCAGGATAAAGGCGTTTTTAGAGCTTACGATGCCTCTGATGGCCTTGTTGATAGTGTGGTTGTGGGGATTATTGAAGATCAAGGCGGCGATATGTGGTTTAGTACCGCCAAAGGCCTTTCGCGGTTTGATCCAAATACGGAGAAGTTTCGTAATTACACCGTAAAAAATGGCTTAGCCGGTAATATGCACAACCGAATTGCCTATGGTATGAACTCTCATGGCGATGTTGTATTTGGCAGCACTGAAGGGCTGACCATATTTAATCCCGAGCATATTAGCGAAAATACGTATTTACCTCGTGTCGTGATTACTGATTTTATGATTGCAAATCAATCTGTCGTCGTTGGTGCTGAGGGCTCACCGTTAAAAAAACGTATCAATCACACTTCGTCAATAACGCTTGATCATACCCAATCAGTATTTTCATTTACCTTTGCAGCGTTGAATTTTCGAGGCTCGGATAAAAATCAATATGCCTATCAATTAAAAGGTTTTGACCGTAGTTGGAATTTCGTGGGCACTCGCCGCACTGCTACGTATACCAACTTGGATCCGGGGGATTACGAATTTCAGGTGAAAGGCTCCAATAACGAGGGGCGCTGGGGTGGAGGCATTACATCAATTGCTATTCGGATATTGCCGCCTTGGTGGCTGACTTGGTGGGCCTACAGTATTTATGCCTTAGTATTAGCGAGTATTTTTGGGCTGACTTTTTATACCTTTTGGTATAAAAAGGTGAATTTCCGACTGGAGCAGTTGGTGCAAGCGCGTACAACGGAATTAGAGGACAGTCATCATCGTTTAAATGAAAGTTACCAGAACTTGATGCGGACCCAAAAACAATTGGTACAATCTGAGAAAATGTCCGGACTAGGGACGCTTGTTGCCGGTGTTGGCCATGAGATTAGTAGTCCGAATAATTATGCGTATCTTTCTGTTGATGCACTGAAAAAAGAACTTAAAAAATTTGAGCACCTCTTGGCTGATTTGGTGGATAAGGAAGAAGATGCAGAGATTGCCGAGGTCTTTAGTCGGTACTTTTCAAATATGCAGGCCAAAGTTGATTGTGCCTTAGACGGTAATCAACGTATTAAAGAGGTTGTGATGAATCTCAGGACTTTCTCTCGCCATGAAAGTGGATCGATGACAGCTGGAAGTATCGGTAAAGGCCTGCGTAGTACGATGCAGTTAGTAGCGGCGAATTTTAAGCATAAAATTATATTTAACAGTGATATTAAGCATGACCCGAGTTTCCCCTGTTCTCCGAGCGAACTTAATCAGGTGTTTCTAAACCTGATGACAAATGCCTGTCAAGCCATGCTCACCGATGCTGGTGACGGCGGTACATTGCGTATCAGTGTTTATAAAGAAGCCGATACCTTAATTATAAGCTTTGAGGATTCAGGTCCTGGTATGACGGAGGAGGTTCGGCAGCGTATTTTTGAGCCTTTCTACACGACTAAAGTGGACGGCGAGGGTACGGGTTTAGGTTTGTTTATTAGTTATGGCATTGTCGAGCGCCATGCCGGGCGTATCGAGGTAGACTCTGAGTTAGGTCTGGGCACTACCTTCACACTTTATTTGCCGATGTCGGCTCCTGCTAGTTTAAATTAATATCATATTTTAAGGTTTATGCTCATGGTTAGGTATTGGTGCGAATGGACGTGATCTGGGTCGCTCTTGCTCTGTGTATGTTCTTGGGTTGCATGGTGCAAACCGCTATGGGTTTTGGTGCTGCCGTTGTTGTTGCGCCGGTTATGGTGTTGCTCAAACCCGAATGGGTGCCGTATATTATAACGGTAAACGTACTATTTATTAGCTTGTTCATTAGTTGGCGTTCACGCGATGCTTTGCAGATCCGAGAACTCGCGCCAGCGTTTATAGCGCGTATTCCAGGTGCGGCTCTTGGAGCATGGCTGTTGCTGCAGGTGGATGTTGTTATGCTGCAATTAATTGTGGCTTTGAGTGTATTGTTAGCCGTCGCTGTCAGCCTATTTAATAAACAATTTGAATCCACGCCTACAAGGCTTGGCGCTGCGGCATTTGTCAGTGGTGTACTTGGCACTGCGACCGCGATTGGCGGCCCACCGATGGCACTGGTGATGCAGCATGGCAGCCCGGATACCGTGCGCGCCAACCTTGCGTTGTATTTTGCCTATAGTTGTGTGATTGGTTTATTGAGTTACTATTTTAGTGGCTTGTTAGATGTTAACTTGCTAATCGATAGTGCCGGATTTTTGCCTGTGTCACTTGCTGGAGTAATTGCGGGGCGTAAGCTTCGGGGCTTTGTGGACGCGGGGCGCTTTCGTTCGATGCTGCTGCTTTTGTGTACGGCTTCAGGTTTGGTCGCACTTGTTGGCGCTATTGCTAAGTGGTAGTTGTTAAATAAATAGGTAATTAGGATAAAATCATGAGCTTGAGTAAAACCGGGTTAACTATAGCTGCGTTGATGGTTGTGCTTGGTGGGGCCGGGTACGCGTGGTGGGGAGTCTCGTCTGTGGCAACGTTGTCGTTTGCTTGGGGCTCTGCGGCGAAGCGGTATATTGCGGCCTTTGATTTACCTGCTGAAGCGTCCGAAGTTACTAAGATTACAGTAATGGGGCCAGATGGAAATATGCCGGAGATCGCCTTACGGGATTTCAACATTCAAGCTGGAAAACAGTCCGATTTGAAGGCGTTTTTTACTAAGCAGTGTGCGCAGTTTGGGATGCAAGATCCGGACGCCTATGATTTGCAGATCGAGCCCGACACGCTGTGCGTTAAAAGCCAAGCTGGAGAAAGCCTGCGTTTTCTTATGTACATTAATTGTAAACCTAAAACCTGCCTTATTAGTCTGGAACTGCGTCGTCTAGATTTTTAGTCAGTGTTTAGTAGGTTTATTTTACGGGAAATATTATGACTGATAGACGTGATATTGAGCCGCGCGCTAGCGGGTATCGAAAACTGAGTTATACCAGTCGTTGTGGTTGGGTCGACTGGGGGCATGCGATACCTGACGGCCCGGCAAAGCTTAAAAAACAGTTGGATTTTGAGCGAAGCGATTGGCCGTTGCTGAATAAAACATCTATTACGCTTAACGGTGCGCCTGCGTTCATCGTGGTATATGGGCAGGCTATGAAGGCAGCTGGGGTTGCAGCTTCTGTAGAGCGCCACTGGGTTGTTAACAAGGGCTTGAGCGCAACGCAGAAAAAAAGTGTGGCTCTTGCTATATTTTTGTCAGCTTCGCATGATTTTGAACGTATGCAGGCAGGCTTCCCATTTTCACTTGTTACTAATTCGGGTTACAGTCCTGAAGATCTGGTGTCGAATTTGATTGGCTTTTACGGCGCGTATTTAGGCCTCCCCCAAAAAGATTTTCGGAAGTTATGTGGTGAGGTGAGCGTGAAAGAAAGCTTTCGCATCTGGGACACTTATTTGCCGAACGGTTTTGATGGTCTTAAAAACAAAACGCCGCAACCGATTTATTTTCCCTGTCAAGAGTGTGCGAACGATAGCCAAACTGGAACCTTCCCTGCGTTCTTCTCCAGTATTGCCCCAAGTGCCCACGGTTATAATTGGGTTAAACCCGCTCGCCGTTTCATTGACGGCAGGTTAATTAATATGGGAATTCCGTTGACCACATCAAACACTGGCGTTATCAAGCCTGCGACGCAAAGATGGTGATTTTTTTGGGCACTGGTGTATGCCTTGATCTGATCAGATTGCATCCACTCTGGAGGCTTTAGGTGTGGAGGAAGGTAAAAGCAAAGCGAAATGTGGTGGTTAGGCTGTGTGATATACTAGCGCTTAAATTTTCTTGTTAACGTCCATGAGTTACGATCATTATGAATGCACGATATCCTTCCATTTTAGTGTTTGTTTTTTCACTTGTTGTGTCTAACCTGTCTTTTGCTGGGTCGATTTGGTCTGCAGATTATCAGGGGGAAAAGTGGCATGACAATTTCTCAGCCGCTAAAAAAACGGCCGCAGCCCAGAGTAAACCGGTACTGGTGTATTTTTCCGGCTCGGATTGGTGTAGGTCTTGCGCAGAGCTTGATCAAAACACACTTGTTATGGATGGCTTTCAGAAGCTTGCAAAACAAAGCTTAGTATTGATGAACGCAGACTTTCCTAGTGAATCAGCGCAATCGGCTAATATTGGGCAGCAAAATGATCGATTGCGTGAGCAATATGGTGTTTTGGGCTTCCCGACGATGGTGTTGGTAAACCCGAGTACTGGTGAGAAAATCACTAAATTCTCAGGCTGTAGTTTTTTCAGCTGTAAAGAAGATCGCGTGTTGAAAAAGCTTGCTAAGGCCTTAAAAAAATTCTCTGACAGTTAAGGTTGTTCAGCTTAAACTTTAATGGTGCTAATGATGGTGGCCGTGATCATCGGCCGGTTTTTTTAAGGCTGTAAAGCGATGGCTGGCGTGTTGACTGTGACAGCCCACACAAGACTCCAGCAGTTTGCCATAATAAAACCCTACCAACTCGCTATGCCTCTCTTGGGCGACATGCTCCAGCATACCTGCTCGCTGATGAAATTGCTTATCCAGGTGTAAAAATGCTTTTGGGAGTTTTTCCATTAATTCGTGTTTCTGTTTATTCGTAATACTCTGCTTTAAAATGTAACTCTCCTTCATATTTTTTGCTATAGCTGCAATTTTAACCATATCGCCTGCAACATATGCGGGGATGAGCGCTTGCATACCCGATTGCAAAGCCTGCATCTCTTTATTTAACAGAGAACGTAAATCGGGGGACAGTGATTGCGTACCCTCGGCGTAACTTATGTTTGTAGTGAGAGCTGCAGTGAGAGCTATGGTGAGGGTTAAGGCGAGCGCGATAATACAGCGTTGTAGTATTTTTATCATGGAGTAAGCCTTCTGCTTTGGATTAAGGAACTTGTAATATCACCTTCAAAACGGCAAGGTCGCGAGCTATTATAGGTAAAGCTGGGCTCAATACAAAACCGATTTAGATAAAAAAAGCCGCTTATACCATGCCTATGTACGGCAAGGTACGACACGGCATGACAAAACGCAGCACGATTGTCGTAACGATGGTCATAACTATTTGACTGGTCGTTATGACAAAGTACAAGCTGAATTGTCGTGGAAAAGAGCCTTAGATATTCTCAATAAACACCTGACGGTTTAAACCTTTTACTTGTTTAATTTGTGTGTTGATTTAGGTGCCGCTTTCATTCGTCAAATACTAGCGATGACGTAGATTGGGACGTATAGTATATAGAGGCTGCGTGCAGAGCTTGCTGGGCAAGACCGGCTCACAGTCGATCACAGTACTTTGCAGCATTACCTTTGAAACAGCAGGAGAGCACGTTATTAACAGTAGTATCAACACCACCCAAGTAAATCTCGATGGATTACTAGAGGTACTGGGGAAAAACCTATACTCCACTCCTGCGGTCGCTTTGCGAGAGCTTGTGCAAAATGCACATGATGCCTGCCAGCGGCGAACCATTGAAGATCATGATGACGATCGTGAATACAGCATTCATTTAGAGTGTAATGCTGAGCTCTCAGTGTTGGAAATCAGCGACAACGGTTCCGGCTTAACCCGAGATGAAATTAATGAATACCTTGCCACCATTGGCTCCGGGTATACGCGGGTGCTGCGTGAGCCTGATGGCGCCGATAGTGCGCATCAACTGATTGGTTATTTTGGTTTGGGCTTTTTAAGTGCCTATGTGGTATCCAGCAAAGTTCAGGTAGTGACCACTTCTTATCAGACACCGGAGCAAACCTGGAGCTTCAGTAGCGCAGGCGGAAAGACATTTACGGTAGATCAGTCTGAGAATGCTCCGATAGGAACCCGGGTTCGATTACAGCTGTCTTCGAAGTTCTTTGCGCTCGCAGATACTCAAGTCGTCAGTGCGCTATTAGCACGATATTGCAGCCTGCTACCCATTCCAATTACGCTTAACGCAAGGCCCGAGCGGATAAATAGCCTCTTGCCGCCTTGGCGCTTAGACCCCCAAGTGCCAGTCGTTAAAAAGCGCAAAGCGGAACTTGAGTTTGCCCAGGTGTTTGAAAATGATTTTACGCCTATTACTTGTTATACCTTACCGAGCGATAATCCATATCAGCTCAAAGGCATGTTATGGATTCAAGATGGCAGTAGTTATTTAAGCTCAGATAATCGGAATGTTTCAGTGTTTATTCGGGGCATGTTTATTTCAAATGACGAGTTAGACTTGTTACCGCGTTGGGCGGGTTTTATGGGGGGGGTATTTGAGTCGGCTTTATTTCAGCCGACGGCCAGCCGAGAAAGCTTACAAAAAGATGATTATTATGAAGACGTCGTTGATTACATCTGCGAGCAGTTAGTTACTAATCTTCGTGATACCGTCTTGCGTGAGCCTAATACTTGGCAGCGAATTTTAGAAGGGCATGGTCAGGCACTTCTCGGCGCGTCGATTAGCGACGACCGTCTGTTCGATATTATGCGTAAAAGTTTAAAAGTCCCGACAGTGGATGGCGAGATGACGATGTCGCAATTGCTTAGAAGAAGTCATCAGTGTATTTATATCAAGCCCGAAACCTCAGCAAGCTTTGAGGATGTGTTATTTAAAGCCCAAAGTATCCCCTTGGTGCAGGGTTACATGTATGCCGCGATGGCGTTTTGCCAGAAATTTTCGGAGGTAGAAAATATCCCAGTGAAAATTCTAGGGCGAGAGCGTGATACTGAGTCGCTGTTTTCCCCCTGTGATAATCCGCCGGAAATATTGCGTAGTCTATTTCGAGAAGCCTACCCCGAGGGCGACTATGATTTGGTGTTCTCCTTGTTTTCTCCCGTGCACATCCCCTTGGTTATGATGCCCAATCGTGATGCTATTTTGAAAAATCGCTTAGAGAAAAAAGATTTAGATAAGCGCGTTGGTGCCGCTGCGCTTAGTCTTGCGAGGATTCATACTAAAAAAATTAAGCAGGCGACTGAAAATATTATTTTTGTCAATTTAAGTAACGATATTATTCAACGCTTGGAGCACCTTAGCCCGCTTATGCAAGGGCAAATAATTACCTTACTAAAGAGCTTGATGGTGATTGCGAGTGGTTTGGATACTGGGGGAAGCCTAAGTGTTAATGATGCTTTTTTACAGCTGAACTCAACGATATTGACTTTGATTGAAAAGGATTGATAAAGGTTAAAGATGAATATCTGGGCTTGGGTAGATAAAAAAGAAAGCGAATTGGCGCGAGATGGCAATGAGCGCTTAGCACAGCTAATGCGCTTACTGCCGTCATATTGTTGTGATGACAACCACGAAAAAGTGGATGCCATATATCCTGAGGCTTTAGCTTTGGCTAAAAACATTGGGGATGTATGGGTTGAGATTTTTATTCGCCACTGGTATTTACAAAGCCAAGTGCTAAGTCGGAAAAACGGTCGTGGCATGTTGAGCGAGGCGATAGACTTACTGGATTTGTCGCACGCCCCAGAAAATAAGGAGTGCCCCCAGAGGATTTGCGCGGTACAAGATTTAACGAATTGTTATGGCGTTCAGGATGGGCCAGGATTTTTTGAAGAGCGCGTGAGCGTTGCCCGAGAAACATTAGCCACGATTAATGGCAGCTGGCCCTGTTACGTTTGCATTGGCTCGGAGTTGGTTGAGGCGTATATTGATATTGGTGATTATGAGGCAGGGCTTACGGAAATAAAGCATTTAAAAAGCGAGGTGGAAAAAAGTAGTGGCGCGAAAGAAAATGAATTCCCCTTGATTGAAGGGCGCTTACTTTTATTGATGGGGCAGCTCCAGGACGCGCAATCGTTATTGTCCGATGCTGTAGGTGCTGCCGGTGGTACAACGTTTCTTCGTAAAAAACAGCAGTTGTTAACGCTTATTTATATCCAGCAAGGCGAGTGGGATAAAGCTGAGAGCAGTTGTTTAAGTTTTGATGAGGCTATGTGTGCCTCTAGTTATTTTGATGATTGGATTGAGGCTCAGTGCCAGCTTATTGCTGCAGGTCGAATGCAAATAGCCGAGGCGCTTCTATTTCAGATTCAACATATGGCTAGTATCCTTGTAAATAAAGGTGCCATCCGCGTAGCGGTTTCAAGCTACCGGCGATTGGTCGACCTGGCTTTTCAAATTGATGCACATTTTATTGCGCGTGCTGCTTTACAGTTATGGCAGGATTTATTGCCGCAATTGCAGCAGGATCTTGGCGCAAGTGAAACTTTTGAGAAGATGCTGGCGCGAGTCCCCGTACAGGATGAAAATCTCTTAAGCGATACCGATGACGTGGAGTGTTTATTTGCTCGCGACTTTGATTGTGTAGATAAACAGTTTCAAACGTATGAGCAGGCCTTAAAGCGTTGGCCTGATAACGTCACCTTACTTGTGCGCATGAGTGAGGTATACCAGCAAGTATTCCAGCTTGAAAAAGCCCGAGAGCTGTTGGAGCAGGCGGTTAAACGTTATCCGGAAAACGCTTGGTTAGAGTATCAGAGGGGGGAGTTTTTATTAAAGCATGATGGCATCGCCGTGCTGGCGCGTCTATTCTCTCTGGGTGAGCCTAGTCTCCCCGATGATAAGCGATGGTTTCGCTTGTGGTTACATCTTGAGAGCGTGGGGGGGGCTGATCCGGCAAAGGCTTTGGAATACGCTAGGGCTCTTGTAGCGATCGATCCCGAGCACGAAAAGGCTTTATACAAAGCCGCGCAATTAAGTATGGCGCAAGATGAATATCAAGAGTCGCTCGGTTATTGGCGCCGCTTGGTGCAAGTTAATTCCGAAAATACTGATTACCAGTGGGATTTAATGATGTGTGCAAGCCTCGCTGAAGATTGGGGGGCTGTAAGTGCCACAGCAGCGCGGCTTGAGCTAGATTTTGATGAGCAAAAGCCTATCAATCAGCAAGAATTTGGGTATATTCGAGTTCAGCTTACAGATGATAACGGCGCGACACAGAATTTTGTTGCTCAGCGAGTGGGGCCTGTGATGGCCAGGATTGAAGGGGTTGCTACGATAGACTCTGAGCAGTATTACAATCATGTTGTCGTGTTTGACCCTCAGGCACTTAACCTGCTTGACTGTAAGGATGAGGACGGCAACCCATGTGATAGCGAAGGCAGCTATACTCGATTATTCCCTGTTTATAAGACGGTATCAGCGCCGCAATACCAAGTGTTTGACCTTGACGGCGTTCATCCTGGCGACGAAGCTCTGGCTGATTTACAGGTGGAGCTGCAGGGGATTCAAGTGATTTTGAAGGTTAGAAGTAATCATGAATATGAGCTTGAATGGTCGCAAGATAGCAGCGATCAATGCGCTTTGGGTCTCTATGCTTATTTGTTGGCGCCTGAGGGCACAGATTGTCAAGCGGTTCATGCTATCTTACAGGCCTTTTCATGTGCTCAATCACACCGTTTGGTGTGGACGCGTTTAGTCGAGCAGCTATTGGGCGATGAGCCTGGGTTAGAGGCGGTACTTGAATCTCAGTGGGAAACTTTCGGCAAGTATGGCTTATAGGTCGTGAGGCTTATAGCTCGTAAGTCGGTTTCGGTGTGAACAAACAGGCGTTAATATCACAAAAATGTCGCCTGGCTTGGTGGGGGCTTGTTAATGGCGTAAAAATCCATCAATATTGTGGGAGAAAATTCGTTATAACTACCAATAAATACGCTGGATGACCTGGTAAATATGGCTAAAATATGCATGCGGTAAAGCGGCAATCGTGCTTAAGCAAGTATTTTGGCTGCGCCTATTATGGGTTTTTATGCAGCCTTTTGATACTGTGCTGGCTATCTGCATTTGCCGGTGCTGCACAATCTCCGGCTCCGGCTCCGGCTCATTTTCGGTTTCAAAATATTCAAAATGGTGCGCTCGACTCGATTCGAGAGATCTATGTTATTACCCAAGACTCGCAGGGATTTATGTGGTTTGGCGGTACGAACGGTCTTGCCCGCTATGATGGTTACACGACCAAGCTGTATCGTCATGACGCGCAGAACAGGAGGAGTTTAAGTAATAACTTAATACGCGACTTGGTGATCGGTGCCGAGGGGCATTTATGGGTGGCGACCATGGATGGGTTAAACCGTTATGATCGAGACTCAGATAGTTTTACCCACTTCTACCATGACCCAAAAGACCCGGACAGTATTAGCAGTAGTGATATTTCCAGTGTATTGCTAGATCGTAGCGGCGACCTTTGGCTGGGAACCGTTGACGGAGGGTTAAATCGCCTAATTTCCTCATCTAACGAGCGTGCACGCTTTGAGCGCCATATCTTGCCGACGTATCAATTTAGGCCAGGCGATATTGATATTCGCTCAATTAGTGAAGATGCCTCTGGCCATATATGGGCGGGGACATGGGGCGCAGGTGCCTACGAGTTTGACCCGAAAAGCCAGCGTTATAAGCATCACTACCACCAGCCGGGCAATCCAAACAGCATAAGTCACAACGAAGTGGTTAGTTTTTCCACGGATAGTCGTGGTGCTATGTGGATTGGCACTCTTGGTGGTGGGCTTGACCGCTATCACCCTGAGTCAGGATTCACTCACTTTATATACGATGAAAATGACCCGAGCAGTATCGGCTCCAATATCATATGGGATATATGGGAAGACCAAACCGGCCATCTCTGGGTGGCAACCGATGGGGGTGGTTTGAATGTACTTAACCTCGACGAGGGTAAGCGGTTCCAGCGTTATCGTAACCAATTGGGGGATGAGAGTAGTGTCTTGAGCGATAAGTTATTTGCAATCTACGAAGACTCTACAGCCGGTTTGTGGTTTGGTCACTTTCCCTCAGGCGTATCTCGGCTAGACCCGTATGCCAGTGCTTTTCGAAACTATCGGCATGACCCTAATGATGCTAATAGCCTAAGCCATAGCGCAATTTTAGCCGTTGTTGAAGACTTGGAGGGTGATCTCTGGGTCGGTACTGAAAATGGCTTGAATCACTTGGATCGAGATAATAATATTATTACGCGTTATACCAAAGATGCTAAGGGAGATAAGCATTTAGACGCGGACGCGGTACTAAGTGTGTTGGCGGATCATAAAGGGGATATTTGGGTCGGCGGCTGGGGTGGCGGTTTATCTCGCTTAGATCGAGGGACAGGTGTTTTTCACTATTACCGACCGGATGCCAGCAAAAAGAACGCTCTTCATGACGATAGAATTTGGTCCTTATTCGAAGACTCAAAAAAGCAGGTTTGGATTGGCACCGAAAGAGGCGGCTTCTATCGCTACAATCGCGCTGAGGATAATTTCCATCGCTTTGGTCAGGTGGGTACCTATGTATGGATGTTTTTTGAAGATAGCTTAGGTAAATTTTGGGTTGGAGGGTATGACGGCCTTAACTTATTTAATCGAGACACCGGCCACGTTAAGCGTTTTCGTCACACCCCGACTGACCCGTATAGCATAAGTGGCAATCTTGTTCGTTCAATGCTGGAGGATGAGCACGGAGGGCTTTGGATTCCAACCGAAGGCGGTGGTCTTAACCATATGGAGCGAAGTACGGCTGTTTTTACGGCCTATCGAGAGCAAGATGGCCTAGCAGCGGATGGCGTGATAGGTATTCTTGAAGACGACCAAGGGTATTTATGGCTAAGCACTGGCAAGGGTTTATCTCGATTTAACCCAGAGACCAAGGAGTTTCGTAATTACAGCAAGGGGCATGGTTTACCCGGTAATTTGTATAATCGAGCGGCTTATCTAAAAACATCGAAGGGTGAAATGGCGTTTGGTAGTACGGATGGTTTGAGCCTGTTTTTTCCGCAAAACTTACCTGAGAATACTCGTGTGCCCCCGGTGGTATTTACCGACTTTCAGTTGTTAAATAAAGCGGTGCCCATAGGCGCAGAGAATTCGCCCTTACAGATCTCAATTACCCAGGCCAAGTCAATTATCTTGAGTCACAAAGATTCAATTTTCACACTTGAGTTTGCAGCACTCAATTACCTTGTTCCAGAAGATAATCAATATGCGTATAAAATGGAGGGCTTTGATAAAAGTTGGTATTACGTGGGTGGCCGCCGAAGCGCGACGTATACCAACCTCGACCCGGGTGAATATGTTTTTCGAGTCAAAGCTTCTAATAATGAAGGGGTTTGGAATGAAGAGGGCGCGAGTATTAAAATTACCGTCCTTCCACCGTGGTGGCAAACGCATTGGGCTTATGCCGTATACGCATTTTTTGCCATATGTATGCTTGGCTTGTTATTTTATTTGTACTCTCACCGTAAAGAGGTTGTGCGTGAGCGCACCTTAAATCAGCGCTTGCTACAGTTAGATAAAGATAAAGACGCCTTTTTGGCGAATACCTCACATGAGTTGCGTACACCGTTAAATGGCATCATTGGCTTGTCCGAATCATTAATTGATGGTGTAACGGGGCCTTTGTCTGAGGCAACACGTGAGAATGTAGAGTTAATCGTGAGTAGTGGCAAACGCTTGTCAAATTTGGTGAATGATATTCTCGATTTTGCCAGTTTGAAAGAGAACCGTCTTGTCTTAAATAAACAGTTGGTCGATGTTTATAATCTTATCGAAATCGTTGTGACTTTACTTCAGCCATTAACAAAAGACCGTCCAGTCACCGTCGTGAATGAAACGCCCAAAGGCCTTGATTGGGTTTTGGCTGACGAAAGCCGCTTACAGCAAGTGCTTTATAACTTGGTGGGTAATGCGATTAAGTTTACCCCCGAAGGTAGTGTGACAATTGGTGCCTGGGTGGAAAAGAGTGAAAAAAGCAATGAAGGTTTTTTGTGGGTAAGTATTACGGATACAGGTATTGGGATTGCTAAGGATCAGCAATTAAAAGTATTTAATGCCTTTGAGCAGGTAGATGGCTCTGCGTCAAGTTACAGTGGTACGGGCTTAGGCTTGGCAGTATCGCATCAGTTGATTGCTCAGCATGGTGGCACGATAACTTTGGATTCCACATTGGGGCTTGGGTCGAGGTTTGGTTTCTCGATTCCTTTGGCGACGGGTGACGCCGCACTAGAGTATGCGAAGTCAGTTCGCCAGCGAGACTTGATTCGTCAAGTGGGCGAACTGGGGTTCGATTCATAAAAAGGCTCCTATAGAGAATACCCAGAGGAGCCTTTTTTCCTGTCATTTATTCACCAGCACTTATTCACTAGAGTTGTATTTGCGGACGTTGATAGCGGCGACGATTAACAGTAGCCCAAACGCTGCAGTAGCCCACATGTGGATTTTTGTTAGACTGCTTAAAGCATGCTGACTGAGGGTGGCTGAAATATTGATTGAATCAATACCTGCGGTACTTGAATTCTGAAATGCGTCTCGTAAGCCATTACCAAACATATGATTAGTAACAATTGGAGCTTTTACTAAGGCATACATAACAATTTGATTCACTTGCCCTGTCAGTAGGTATTCACACACTAACAGACCAATAAGTATTAGGAAGGAAAACAAAAAAGGTCGTAAAGAATAAGCTGAACACAGCAATAAAAACCCCGCCATCCCCAAACTGCCAATGGCGAAAGCCATATAATTTATTCCGACAGCTAACCAAACTTCAAAGATATGCACGTTCCCAAAAAACAGGGAGGCGTCATCTCCATTGAGTAGTAAGCGTATATAAACAATTGCAATCACCAGCAGCTGAGCGACGATAACTGCGATAATTGTGGCGATGGGGATCAGAACAAGGCCTGAAAATAGCTTGGATAGCACCGTCTCAGTGTGGGAGACAGGCATCGAGTTCCAAAAATAAATGCTCTTGTCTTTGCGGTCGTCTCTTAGGCTGCCTAAGAAATAACTATTCATAAGCAAAAGCATAATACAGAAAAATGGAAGCCCGATAAGATACAGAATGTAGTTAAGGCGCATTGCAGAATCTTGATCGGAGCCCATGTTAGCGACAATTTGCGCGATTGAAATGGTTTCGTTGTTACCCCTTGAGCCGAAGGGGCTAAAGCTGCCGATGTTTATTTCACCAAAAGCGACAATTAAAGCAACAAATAAAATCAGTAATAAAGGCACGGTGAAAAAAGATGTACGATGCTCCCAGCATTCACGCTTAACCAATGTGCTGTATTTTTGCATTATTTATTCTCCTGCATAATGGCGGTGAAAATATCGCTAATCGACGGCGTTACCACAGCCCCTAAGGCCTCGATGTCGGGGCTTGCTTTGCCTTCAAAAATAAATCCACGTGTTCCAAGACCCGGCTTTTCGTAAATTGGTTGAAGCTTGCGAGCCAAGTCGGATTGAGCTTCATTTACGGTGACACTGCAAAAATTATCGCTGATCTCTTCCATCGATTGGTGCAATACCACTTCGCCTTGTTTGATAAACATCGCGTGGCTAAGGATATGTTCGAGCTCGTCGATTTGGTGAGAGCTAATTAATATGGTTTTTTGCTGGTCAAAAAACTCAGTCACTAATTGTTGATAAAACTGTTTACGGTAGAGTATATCTAAACCTAAGGTAGGCTCATCTAATATTAGTAGAGATACGTCAATCGCCAAAATACAGGATAAATGTAATTGAGCGACCATGCCCTTGGAGAGCTGTTTAACCTTTTTGTCCATCTTAACGTTAGTTTGCTCAAGCAAGCGCATGGCTTTTTGACGGTCAAAGCGGGGGTGCACGCCTTCGATGTAGTCGACGACTTGACCAGCTTTGAGCCAGCCGGGCAGTACCGCAACGTCAGAGACATGTGAGACCTCGGCTAGCAGCTTATGGCGCTGGTGAGCTGGGTTCATACTCAGTACTTCGATATTCCCTTGTGCTTGTGAGAGTCCGAGTAGTGCACGTATTAAGGTGGTTTTACCTGCGCCGTTTGGACCAAGCAAACCGACAATCGAGCCGGGCTCGATGTTGAAACTGATATCTTTTAAAACTTGGTGCTTGCCGTAATTTTTATGGACGTTTTGCAGTGAGATCATCGACATCCTGTTATTTCCCCTGTGGTCTGTACGTTCAAAGTGATCAAAATTTAGGGATGATAACAGTCGAACCTTTGAGTTGCGACCTAGAATGGAGGTGTGTAGCGGGGAGGGTGGAAGTTTTGATCGTACTCTTGGCCTGTGATGCTTAAATCACAAGCCAAGAGGGTTGTTAGCGGGAGCTGGAGGAGCCTAGAGGCGCCCGATGATTTTTTTAACTTTGCGTTTTACCTTGGTTAAAAATCCAGGCTCAAGGCCGAGTTCTTCACGCTTGCCATCTGCGGTTAAAAACTGAGTGCTGTGTGTTTGTTTCTGTTGGTCGCCACGGTCATTTGCGGTGTAGTAATACAGGGCTAAGGACATTCTACAACGGTCTTCTGGGCAGTTTAGTGGCGTTGGGTGGCCGTGAAAACTGGTTGCTGTGGT
Source organism: Alteromonadaceae bacterium (assembly GCA_002746115.1). Classification (GTDB taxonomy): domain Bacteria; phylum Pseudomonadota; class Gammaproteobacteria; order Pseudomonadales; family Cellvibrionaceae. The sequence goes on along the minus strand of NVXL01000033.1, from coordinate 18,456 downwards.
CGTGAATATGGCCATGCGATTAAATAAAGGCAGTAGCTTGGTGATACAGCCTTGCTTGTCGCCATCCCATAATTCAAAGTGGCCGCCCCATTCTTTAAGCCAGTCTTTGTTTAGGTAGACTAAGACGTTAATGCGACGGTACACGTTCATGGTTTCGTGCTCATTAAAGTCCACATGCACACCGAGTTTACCGCCACGTTGAATTTTGTGGAGTCCGCCACCGGCGAGGTAAGGATCCGGTATTAGGCCTTTGATGCCGGTAAGTTTACTTAGAAAGTTTAAAAAGGGTTCGGAGTTAAGGTTATGGATCAGTGCACGTGTTATCGGCTGCAGATTGATGTCGCGGTTCATCTGCATCTTTTTTTCGTACTTAGATTCAAATTTTAGCCATTGCTTTTCACCGATCTCGAATTCGTCAATGACCTGGTCAAGCAACTCTGTTGGGAATATATCGTCGTAGTAACCGTGGGCGAATGGTTTTGCGTTTTTGTAGGTTTCCGCTTGCTCCTCAGCGAGCTTGTCGAGCTTGTCGAAAGGAACCATTTGGTTGTGGTTAAGTGAAAACATACTGACGCCCCTGGTGATTAATAATTATGTCTCAACGGTGTGAGAACCACGCTCATAATCGCAGATGTACCGATGTACTTTAAGTGAGCGCGGGTGGTGACTATTCTAATGAGCAAATCGCAGGATTAGTAGCTTTTTGCTTAAAAAAATGGTGGATTCCAATGATTTTTTATATCGTTTTTTTGGCCATATAATTATAGTCGTGAGGGTTAGAATAACTATTCCGACCCCTTGCCTAGCGCTTGATTTAAATCCAGGCTAGGTTGTTATCTATTTGTTGAGTGGTTGCCTGTTTTTTATTGCGGTAATGGCAGCCAAAAGCGCCTGAACTGGGTGCTGGAGCTGGGTATCATCCTCGCGCTTCACTTGACTACGGCAGGAATAACCTGTCGCCAATAGCTGACTTGTCACTTGTTGCTTAACATGAGGCTGCCAACTCATGGCATAAATTGTTTTCGAGTTTTCTCTATTGCGCGCCTCATGACCGTAAGTGCCCGACATGCCACAGCAGCCCGCTTCTAAGATCTTAAGTTGCAAGCCAGATTTAGCAAACACCTGTTGCCACTGCTGCATGGATTGAGTGGCATTAGTTTTTTCCGTGCAGTGCGGCAACAGTGTGTATTCCGTAGATGCTGGAGTTGCTGCTGGTTCTGGGCTTAGCGTCGACTCGGGCGCGGCGGCTTGTTGTTCAGCCTGAGGTCGCCACGAGAAATAATCGCTTAAAAACTCCTGTATCAGCTGAACGCGCGGCGCTTTTTCGTTCACCAAATACTTGGCATATTCACTGCGGTAAGTCAGCGTCATCGACGGGTCGATACCGACAAGTGCCACGCCACTATTGGCGAGTTGATTTAGCATTTTTGCGTTCGCACTTGCCGCCGAGCGGAAGCGATTTAAAAACCCGTGCACATGCATCGGCTTGCCGTTAGCTTTATAAGGTGCCAAAAGCGGGTTGAGGCCAAGCTCGCGTAAATAATGGCAAGTGTCTATCACCACCTGAGTTTCAAAATAACTGGTGAAGGCATCCTGAACGATAACAACTGTATAGCGTTTTTGCTCTTCATCAAGCGCGTTGAGAATTGCAGGAGTCGCAAGTATTACGCCTGCTTTACGAAAGGATAGCCCGCTGAGCTTAGGCCCATCAACAAAACCCACTAAATGCTTAAGTAAAAAGGTGACCGGGGCAAGGTTCATAATCAGGTTGTAAGTGCGCGGTAATTTGGCGCACCAAGGCAATAGATACTCTAGCGAGGCGACCAAGTAATCTTTAAGCGGGCGCAAGTAGCGAGTATGGTAAAGCTCCAAAAACTGACTGCGAAATTCAGGCACATTCACTTTAATTGGGCATTGCCCCGCACAGGATTTGCAGGCAAGGCAACCAGCCATAGAGTCGTAAACTTCGTGTGAAAAGTCATAGGCGCCTTGGCCTTTTTTAATACTATTGATAATTTTTTGAGGGACTTCTTTAAGTGTCGGCCAAAAACCCGAGGCCGTATGCTCGTTAATCTTTTTTGAATTGCTTTCCGATAATAATTTAAGCCATTCCCGAATCAGCGAGGCTCGCCCCTTAGGTGATTGCACACGCTCACGCGTGGCCTTCCAAGATGGGCACATGCTGTCATTCGGGTTCCAGTTAAAACAGGTGCCGTTGCCGTTGCAGTAAACGGCATCGTCAAATTGCTTCCAGCTGTCGCTACTGATCAGTCTGTCGGTTTGCCCACGTGTGGTGACTTCGCTAATTTTTAATAATTGCAGGCTTTTATCGGGGGTGGCTATTTTACCTGGGTTTAGCTGATTGTTCGGATCAAAGGCCGCTTTAATGCGTTGTAGTTGCGGGTAAAGCGCACCAAAGAATTTGGGCGAGTATTCCGAGCGTACGCCTTTGCCGTGTTCGCCCCAGAGTAAACCGTGGTATTTTTGGGTTAACTCAGCCACTTGGTCGGAGATTTTCCAAGCGATTTTCTCTTGCTCAGGGTCTTTCATGTCTAGGGCGGGTCGTACGTGTAATACGCCAGCGTCAACATGGCCAAACATCCCGTAGGCTAAACCGTAGCCATCGAGTATGGCGCGGAATTCTAAAATAAAGTCGGCCAGTTTTTCCGGCGGGACAGCGGTATCTTCCACAAAGGGTATTGGCCGAGCTTCGCCCTCGGCGTTGCCGAGTAAGCCAACGGCGCGTTTACGCATGGCCCAAATTTTATTGACTGAGGCCGTGCCCATGGCAATGCTGTAGCCGAGGCGAGCACTGTTTTTAGCGCTATCGAGCAGGGCGAGTAGGCCGTCGATATTTTTTTGTAAGGTGGTTTCGTCGTCAGCGCTGTATTCGACTAAATTAACCCCTTGAGGCACCTCATCGGAATTATCATCAAAAAAGCTTTCGACTTGATGCCAGATGAAATCATTCATAGCAAGGTTTAATACCTTGGAGTCGATGGTTTCAATCGAGCTGGGTGAGGCTTTCATCAACTCGGTAGCGTCACGCAGTGAGGCATTAAAATCGGCATATTTCACAATCACCAAAGCGCTGCACTTAGGGATAGGCAGTACCCGCAGTGTCGCTTCTGTGATCATACCTAGTGTGCCTTCACTACCGCAGAGAATGTTGTTGAGGTTAAAGCGCCCTTGTTCATCGCGAATGTGAGCAAGGTCGTAACCGGTAAGGCAGCGATTTAATTTCGGAAAGGTCGCCTCGATTAAATCGTGATGCTCACGGTCAATGTCGTTCACCAAGCGGTGAATCAGCCCGCCGCGATCTTGCTGTTGGATGGCGGCATTAAAGTCGTCTTCGCTTTGGGCGCGAGTGTTTAATACCGATCCGTCGATCAAAACGGTTTGCAGCGTCTCAACATGGTCGCGTGTTTTACCATATAAGCACGAGCCTTGGCCTGAGGCATCGGTATTGATCATGCCGCCAATGGTTGCGCGATTACTGGTGGATAGCTCCGGCGCAAAGAACAGGCCGTGCGGTTTTAAGGCTGCATTGAGTTGATCTTTGACCACGCCGGTTTGCACGCGGACTAGACGCTTTTGCGGGTCAATATCAATAATATTGTTCATGTACTTCGACAGATCGACGACTAAACCGTCGGTCAGGGATTGGCCATTGGTGCCAGTACCGCCACCGCGAGGGGAGAGTACAATATCGCTAAACTCTTTTTTAGCCGCCAGATGGCACAGCTCGACGACGTCGTCCGTGTTGGCGGGGTAAATCACGCCTTGCGGTAAAATTTGATAAATCGAGTTGTCCGTTGCCAGCACAGTTCGATTGGCATAATCCGGGCAGATATCACCTTTGAATGGCCGTTTTTCCAGTGCTTGGAGAAAGGTCAGGTAGCGGGTTTGGGTCGGGGATAAGTGTTCCAGTCTTGGGATCATGGGCTCGTCTGTGCAGGATGTATAAAATTGGCGTGGCTGTATTCTACCTGCTGCGCCTATTTGGTTCAGCAAGCTTTACGGTCTATAAGCGAATAAAACGCTCAAGATCGTGGATTTGATGGGCTATTTAGGCTTTTGGTGGATGAGTCTCTGCGAATTTGGCCATTTGCTCTGGTGTCGCTGGCACTTGGTGTTTGTCCTTCCACTCACTGTAAGGCATGCCGTAGACCACTTCACGAGCGAGGTCGTAATCCATTTTGTCACCTTGGCCTTGGTCTTTGGCAGCAGCGACATACCACTTGGCTAAGCAGTTGCGGCAGAACCCGGCAAGGTTCATCAGGTCGATGTTTTGCGCGTCTTTACGGCTGTCTAGGTGCTCTAGTAGGCGCCGGAATACGGCAGCTTCTATTTCGGTTTGGGTTTGTGGGGCAATGTCGTTTGGCATGGGCGTTGGCTCGTATTCGGGTTTTGTCAGCGGGGGATAATATCAAAGTTCTTGGTTAAAAACGCGCAGCGTTGGCAAGGGAAGTTGAAAATGTTGGGCTTAGTAGATCTGGGTCAGCAAATAGTGAAAATATGTAGCTCACCGAGTGCCGTGAAGTTGCTGGCAGATATCGGCATGACATGTTGGTATCAGGCAGCGAAATTCATGAGTATCAGCACATTGGTTGAACTTTGTAATGGCCTCGAGTCTATTGTATTAACACCTAATAGAATCTAAGGGTATTATCTATTATGTTGTTCCGAGTAGCGGTTTAAACCAAGGCTACTGAAATGCCGAAAGGAGGGGGTCTGATTATTCAAGGCAATCTTGATTTATCACATGACCTCAAGCTTTAATAAAACGCTAAACCTAATGCCAAAAAAAGGCGCGGGTTAGCTTAGTGATGTACCACAAGAAGGGTATTTGAATTTGAATTTATTACAGATATTAGCAATATCTTTGTCGCTAAGCGCTTGCGGTACTTTAAATACAGTCGTTGTTGATGAAAGTGTAACTAAACGTAAGCTGACAAAGTCGAAAACACATTGTAATTCAATTCCGAGGTTTTACAGTGGCGTATCTTATGACTTCTGCCTTTTTCATGCGGAAGCCTCTACAAATCCTGGAGCACACCATTTAAATGGTACACCGCTCGTAGCGTTTGATTTTGTTTTTTCTGGGGTGGCGGATACCGTAGTTTTGCCCTACACCATTTACAGGCAAGTGACTGATGGAAATATTGAAATTCAGTAGGCCAGTATAATCATAAAATACCTTAGAGAGCTCATCTGCTAGGCTATTTGCACTTAAAGCCAAGCAGATGAAAAAACATAAGTGCTGTATTGTTACAATATTTACGACGAAACGCATCATATGATGAACAGCCGCGAGAATAAAACCATAAGCGTGGCTCAAACGTCTCCTGTCGCCACTGCTTTTCGTTTAATTAAGTTAATGTGTGATTTTATACCAGCAGGTATCGGCGGATTGTACTTCCAAAACGGTAAAATAATTTACCTCGTAACCTATTTCGGGAAAGGCGGTAATCTCAAATGTGCTTGTTTTTTGTCATTGGATAAAAAATCGCCCATTCACAATAGGTTTACGCGGCTCATTTGCTCGCATGCGGCCACACCGTTTCACCATCGGGTAAGATGACTTTGTTTGGCAGCCAAGTAGCCTTGTTTTTGAATAGGCAGCTGCTGGTGTGCAAGGTATTAAGCTTGTCTCCCTGATTATTGTATAGCTTGACAAGCATCGGCTTGCAGTTGCCACTCTCAGTCGATCCGATAATAAATTTATACGGTGTTGGCAGTTGATAATAGCGAAGAAAAAAGCGTTTGTTGGGGCTTGATTCCTCTCCTTTGTATGTCCCTTGATAGCTGAACACAGCCAAGCCCAGTAATGCAGTTGTGACTAAGGTTACTTTTAAGATGAATTCTGATGTTGTTTTCATGGTAGCTTTGATCGCTTGCCGAGGGTTACCACTGGGCGATAGCCCTTGCACACTTTCCTCATAGTCATAGCTAGGTTAGCCCTAGCGGCTGTATAACTAATTGCATCCATAATACACCTTACCTATAACGTAGAGTATTGTGGGCTCGCTTAGCAAGGGTGTCAATCTGACGTTCAAGGCTGCGTTGGTTTTGCGTATGGCCTAGGAGCATAGTAGCCTTGGTTTCAGTACGTGTTTAAGGTGTTTATATGTATTTCAAAGTCTTGTGGTGGTATTTTAGATCGGTAATATGCCGTACGGCGTCCAATGTTGTGACGGTTGAAGTATGATCCCTTGCGGGAAGTACTTGTTATCTCTGGCTTTGTGCGAGGGCATCAACTGTTATGGATCATTATGAGATATGTATTGTTTTCAATCGTAGCGCTTTTGACTGCCTGTGTGTCGGAAGAGGCACACTTGTCTCCGATAAATTGCAATCTTGACCTCACCAAAAGCTAAATAAAGGCGAACAATGAAGGGGAATTTTCCAGACAAGTTAAAGCCACTATTACTTCCCATTAAACTGAATTCTTTAGGTACATTCTTTGTTAGCTTTTTGATCCCGATAATCGCCCATCAACAATTTTCAGCTAATGGCTGGCAAATGGGGCTGTTGTTTTCATTGCAAGCTGTTGGCGCGGGCTGCAGTGCTTTATTATTTTCAAAAAAAGTAAATAAGTGGGGTAGTCGAGCCGGTTTGATACGTCTTGGCTCCATGGTTAAGATGTTCGCCTACATACTATTATATGCCGCAATAATCATCTCAAACTATGAATTAATGATCATAGCGACTTTTTTCTTAGGGCTGGGCTCAGGCTTGTTTCGCCTAGTCTCGAATACTTGCTTTGCTCAGTTAAGTGGCTTTAATAATAGAGCGGAGGTTTTAGGTATCGCCTCTAAGCAATTTGGTCTTGGTATCGTGTGGGGGTCTAGTTTAGCTTTTACATTGCTGTCAGTTGCAGATGCTCTAGAGTTAAGCCCAATAATTACGTATATGTCCCTTGTTGTTTTTGCCATTGCATCAGCTGTCGCGGGCTTGAAAGGCTACAAAGCTTTATCTCTTATATCGTCTCAGAAGGTGACGGTAAGTATTGAACGAGTTGATGAAATTAGATATACATTTATTACTATTTTTTTGTTTGCAATGGTTTTTGTAGGGCAGTTATCTGGATCTTTAGTCGCTCCATTTTTAGAGGTCTATTTGTTAGACCATTTAAAGGTAACGAATATTGTTGAACTCTCTCTAGCCTATATTCCTGGCGGCATCCTTTCGATGTTGCTAGCACCGAAGCTTGGGCGCTACGCAGATAAAGTAAACCCTGCACTATATCTAGGTGTAGCAGGGGTGACGGGAGCATTCACGACCTGGCTTATGTTGCAGTCAGTGTCCTTATGGCAAATCAGCCTGTTATTTATCATAGACGCCAGTATAATTATTGCAGCAGGGCTTGTGTTGTCAAAATTAATTAGTGAAGTTGCAGGCGAAAGTAAAGGCCGTGCTTTTGGTGTGCAAGATTTTGTCAGTAATCTAGGGGCTATTTCCGGGCCGCTAGTGGGCGGACTATTTTGGCAAATGCAAGGCAGCAAAGGGCCGTTTATGTTTTCTATTTCAACAGAGCTAGTCTTAGCATTGTGTTGCGTTACAATTTTATTGCCTGCGTTACGCAAAAGTAGTCAGTTTATAAAAGCTGGAAAGCAGAAAATATGACGAGGCCTTAAAGTGGAAAAGGTGAAAACCGAAGAGAGTCACTGGACTATTTGTCTGAAATGTCTGGGGCGCGGCAAAAAAAGTAAGAGGCTCCGTAAGAAGGTCAGACTCCGTTATCTGAGGGAGTTGGATGAATTTGAAAAAACGAAGGGCGAAGGGCCGGCTCCAGTTCGTCCTAAGGGGCACCTCGATACATGCCCGAACTGTAAAGGCTCTGGCTTGCTGCATTCTGCTATCCAAACCTTACCTGATAAAGAAAACTACCCCCACCTTGCCATCATTGGCGCCGGAATAGGCGGGGTGGCACTTGCCGTGGCTTGTTTGCACCGCGGAATTCCCTTTACTCTTTATGAGCGCGATAATGGCTTCGATTCGCGCTCCCAAGGCTATGGGCTCACATTACAACAAGGGAGTAGAGCGGTCGAGGGGCTAGGGATTTTCGCGTTAAATGAGGGGGTGATTTCAACCAGGCATGTGGTTCATACCACTGAAGGGACGGTGATCGGTGAATGGGGCGTCGGACAGCTGGATCCGTCAGACGTACTTGCCTCGCCTAAGCGCACGAATGTGCATATCGCTAGACAGGCCTTGCGCTTAGCGATGATTGAGCAGCTTGGTGGGCATGATGTGGTGCAGTGGGGGCACCAGTTGGTGGATTTAAAGGAGCATGAGGGGGAAGGCAAGGGTGTGGCGTTGAGCTTTCAGGTTGAAGGTGAGGGCAGGGTTAAGGCTATGAGCGCCAATGCGGATCTTGTGGTGGGGGCAGATGGAATTCGTAGTACGGTGCGGAGCTTGTTGATCGGTGAGGAGGCTTCTCCCTTACGTTATTTAGGTTGTATTGTTATCTTGGGGATTTGCCCTTTGGCGGCAGTAGAAACTACAGAAGACAGGGAAGGTCTTGATCGGACTTTGCTGGACTCGGCCACGGTATTCCAAACCGCCAATGGCAATGAGCGGATCTACATGATGCCTTATTCGTCAGACTCGGTGATGTGGCAGCTTAGCTTCCCGATGTCAGAAAACGAGGCAAAGGCCTTGAGTGCTCAAGGTGTCCAGGCACTCAAGGAGGAGGCGTGCCGTAGATGTCAGTGGCACAACCCCATTCCGCAGATTCTAGCGGCGACGTTGGAAGCTCAGATTTCTGGTTATCCCGTGTATGACCGAGCACTACTCAAGTCGGAGTTGCTGGAGAAAGGGGCTCAAGTGACCCTGATCGGAGATGCGGCTCACCCTATGAGCCCTTTCAAAGGGCAGGGGGCGAATCAAGCCCTGCTGGATGCACTGGCTTTGGCTCGCGGGGTCACAAAAGGATGTAGCCCCCTATCCCAGTGGCGGGAAGTGGGAGTGAGGGAAAGTGTGTTAACTGAATTTGAATCAGAAATGTTGGAACGCAGTGCTAGGAAAGTGAAAGACTCAGCCGAGGCTGCACAGTTTCTGCATTCTGAGGTCGTACTCTACAAGGGCGACGAGCCGAGAGGACGGTGCTTGCAAAGAGTAGGAGGCAGCCATCAGGATTAAAGCAGACATTTAATATTCTGCCAAAGCGTATTATCGTTTACCGAAGCGATACAAAAGCCCTAAATTTAAAAAATCAACATCGTGATTATCAAAGCGATGCCTCTCCCAGCCTACGTTTATTTCCCATTTTTTATTACTCAAATAACTTAACGAGACCGCAGCAAAAATATCGTTACCGCTTTGCTTGTTATTACCGACCTGCCTAAGCGTGCCAGATATTTGATTTGTTACATATTCTCCGTCCCAACTAAATAATCCCAATCGACCGTTTAACGCCCAATCCTCTGCAATTCTATGTCGATAATTCCCCGCTAAAAAGAAACCCTTTGCAGATTCCGGGTGCACTTTTTCTACCGCGTTGAAAAATGCCTGCTCATCATTGAAATCACCGTCAAATTCGATGACAAAATTGCCAAGGTTAAGGTATCCAATATCAGCCGACCAATGCTTATCAAACTGATAACCCAAGGACAAGCTCATACCGATATCTGTACCATCAAAACGACTCACAGTAGACTGAACGCCTGCATTTTGAAATTGGCGATTGATATCCGATTTAGACGAAAGACTCCGCGTTATACCCGCTCGCGCACGAATGTAATAGCGGAAGTTTTCAGCCGTATCAAACTTCTTATTTGAAGATTGCGTCGATTTTTCTTGAGCTTGCTTTTGTTGCCCATAAGCGCTTGAAACAAAAAACATTAGCAATAATGCAAAAATGGCTGGTAAAGAAAAACTGCCACCACCGCCGCCTTCACCACCACTTGTCCTAAACCTTACATCCTCGTTTTGAAATTCGGAGCTAGGTTCTACAGGCGCCTCTGGTTCTGCTGCAGCCGATATAATAACCGTTAAGTTTGTTAGTGTTACACCGCCGTTATCATCGCTGATGGTATAAGTCACAATGGCATCTCCCACATACCCCTCGGGTGGGGTATAAATTAGTTGGTTATCTGATGAAATTTCAATAGTACCGATAGCTACACTTGCCGTTAAAATACGTAATGTGTCGCCGTCATCATCTGTCGCATTTTCTAATGCATTAATATTGGTGCTTGCGCCAAGCTGAATTTCAAGGGGTTCGCTGGGGCTGACTTCAGGTGGTGAATTATCGCTAACAAGGACTGCAACACCGCCCGGATCAACAATCACACCATTCATCAAACCATCATCATCATTCGGCCCACCGTCGACAATGGTCAACTGTACACACCAGTGGCCGGGGTTTAAGCCTGGTTGCCAAATCTCGCCTCCAGGGGGAGGGCAGAAGCCTAATTCACCCGGTGCAGAATCCACTCGGTCTTCATCGGTGTCGATAAAATTTCCCCAGCTGCCATTGGTAAATTTGCGGTAAACCGCATTTGGGGGTATCGGTAAACGCTGCGGCAAGACAATCCGATAATTTTGACCAAATACCGGTAAGCCGTAACTAATATAGTCAAAGATGCCGCCAACGTTATCGGCCTCGACATCTTCGATGATGTTATTTCTTTCGACGTCAATATCACTTTCTGTGATCATCGCACCGCCGCTATCCCCCTGCACGGTGAAAGCCCCTTTCCTTAAACATATGCCCGGCTCGCCTTCAATTTGGTAAGCATCGAGTTGACCAACTTGCTCAAGCAGTACGTTGCACTCGTCACGTGAGTCCAAATAATCCGGTATGCCATCGGCATCGGAATCGCCGTAACCCTCAAGTGCGTCGGGGATTAAATCGAAGTCACTATCGAGATTAAAATCAAGCTGAGCCAAGCGCTCAACAACATCGATGTAAACTCTAGCGTTATCCGTAAGTGCTGGCGAGCCATTATCTGTCACAGTCAGCTCAAAAATATATAAACCCGGAGTGAGCGTTGCTGGGTCTATGGTAAAGGTTGAAGTTACGGCGTCGATATCTTCAACGATATTATCCACAACTTGCCAGTCGTAGCTATGGCTATCTTCCGGGTTGGCATCGTTAACATTGGCACTTATAACGGCGTTTCCAGCCCCCTCTTCAATGGTCACCAATAAGCGTGATTCTTGATCTTGTATTACTTCAAGCGTGACCTGCGGTGCAACGTTGCCTTCCACAATTGTTAAGGTATGGACGGTCTTGTTACCAAGGTTCAAACTTGTATCAAGCTCAATCACAATCGTTTCACCACTGTCATTTTCGCTGTCAACAAGGGTATTAAAGTTGATAAAACCTTCTGTGCCAGATTCAATCACTAGCTCTCCGCTTTGAAGCGTATGATCAGCCCCTGAGGCGTTGCCACTTACACGATAGGGCACGACTAAGGGGTAGGTAGGAGAAAGCCCGTTTAGATATATCCCTAATTGCGCAGTGTTCCCTTCTAGCACTTCTTGATCTTTTGAAATGGAAACGAGGGGTCTAATTAGAACTTCTTGTGCTTCGACTCGGCGATTGCCATCTTCATCCACGCTCTCCCATAGCGCACGGTTTATACCGGGTTCAAAGAATGTTACACCATCAATAAGGGAAACAGGTAGGGGGTTACCAAAGCGGTCTGAAGAAGACGCGACGCCGAGGTCGATCTTGGTGTATAGGGCATTTGCGTCTCGCACTATGTCTGATGGCACCGTTAATTGAGGCTCATCTCCGTTACCTTCAACATTGGCCACGATTGACGCTTCGGAGAAACCTCCTCTTCCATCACTAATCATGTAAGTGATTTCGGCAACACCACTAAATTTAGGTTCTGGTGTAAATACTAGTTGGTTATTAATAATCTCGACGTTGCCAAAGTTGGTCGTTGCTGAAACGATGATTAGCGCGTCGTTGTCGCTATCGGTGGCATTACCAATAACATCTAAAGTAACCGGGTCGATCGTATCGACCGTAATTTCATCATCTTGTACTACTGGTTGGCGATTTGGTGTTGGTGTCGCCGTCGGCTCTGCAGTTGGCGTTGGTGTTGGTGTTGCAGTCGGCGTTGCTGTTGGTGTAGCAGTCGGTGTTGCTGTTGGTGTAGGAGTCGGCGTTGCTGTTGGTGTAGCGGTCGGCGTTGCCGTTGGTGTAGCGGTCGGCGTTGCTGTTGGTGTAGCAGTCGGCGTTGCTGTTGGTGTAGGAGTCGGCGTTGCCGTTGGTGTAGGAGTCGGCGTTGCCGTTGGTGTAGCRGTYGGCGTTGCCGTTGGTGTAGGAGTCGGCGTTGCYGTTGGTGTAGCAGTTGGCGTTGCTGTTGGTGTAGGAGTTGGCGTAGGTGTTGGAGCTCCCCAACCGTTATGATCTTCAGTTTTCGCAAGTGCCGTAACAACTAGCTCATCATTGTTATCGCCAATCAATTGCACCCAACTATTGTCATTTAATTCACCTGTGCTGTTTTTAACATTAACAAACCAATTCCCGGCAGAGACAATTTGTGAAAAATAACCATCATTATTACTAAAAACAATAAAACACAAACTATCGTATGCATTGCTACAATCTGCACCGGTTTGATAAATTTCTATTTTAACATCCCCTAAAGGCGCATCTTGGCTAGAGACATAAACATTGCCGCTCGCATCGCTGCGATTAAATACATAACCGCTAATTACCCCCTCACTTACAGAAAATATCGTCACATCATCGGTATTGGTAACGAGTGAATCAAACTGCTGGATACCAATGCCAGCAGAGCCACTCACGTTAACTTCATTTTGATAAACACCCGCACCAATATCTGCATTAACATCTGCGTCAAATTGAATCGTAATATTGCTATTTGCAGCAACGCTCAAAGCTGTCCACTGGGGTTGAATAAAATTGGTATCACTGCCATCGAAACTTGGCTCCGAAGAACTGCCTGCTACCAAGGCACTGCCCGTGCGGTAAGTAAAGCCCTGCGGCAAGATATCTGTCACTGATACCCCGGTGATGGTGGAGGCTAAACTATTGGTCAAGGTAATGGTATAACTGGCAATAGACCCCGCTCCAAGCAATGGCGTACTGGTAGATTTTGCAACGCTTAGGCCGCCAATATTGGTAATAAGCGACGCGGTATTAGTACTTGCATTATCTGCGGTAATTGTCGCTGTAGTAGTTAATGCACCGGTGGTGCTATCAGAAAATACCAGCACATTAAGCGACCCTGAGCGCCCTGGCGTAAGCGTACCAATATTCCAAGTTAAATCTCCGTTACTGCCAACACTGGGTGCCGTATCGGCATTTGGCGTCGCGCCGTAATACAATAAACCTGGCGGTAAATCTTCTGTTAAATTGACATTTATTGCATCGGCATTTCCTGTGTTCACATAATTAATGGAATAATTAATCGCGCCAATGACTAGGGTGCCGGAGTTTAGTGTCACTGCCGTATTTAAGGTGATGGAATCACTGGATATATCGGTAATGCTGTAGGTATTTCCACTGATTAATACGGACTGTCCCATCAAGAAGTGGAAGGGTTTATCCACTTTAATTTCAGCTGAACTAACACTGGCTGCTGTTAAGGTCGCCGCGGGATAAGCGCTTGATCCTGTTTGCGTTTGGGTCACTGATAATGTGGCCGACGCGCTTGCCGTCGCGTCAATCTGAGTGGATACTGATTTTGCGTTTGCAGCCGAAGCGCTAACAAGGTTCGAGACTGTGGTATTGCCGCTTGGAATACTTTCGCTCACGCTCACATCAAAATTTAATGTCGCCGTAGCCCCAGAAGCCAAGTTACCAACGGCGTATAGCACGCGATTATTCACTGCATCAAAACTGGCCGAGCCAACACTGGCAGTCATATTTCCGGCATACAATGCGTTATTCGGAATTCCGTCGATTACCTCAACCTCTGTCGCCGACACCGACCCTGAATTTGTCACCGTGAGGGTGTAAGTAATGGTTGCACCTGGTGCTAAGCCGGAAGAGGGGGAGGCAGTGGCCGATAGTGATAATAATGGATTACCACTAAGGCTTAGCGCAACTTGGTTGCTTGTCACATCACTTAAAGTATCGGCACTTGCCGTGAGATCATCCGTTATTGGTGTGATACCAGCCGTCAAATTACTGCTACTTGCCAGCATGGTGAAGGTATAAGATTGTGACGCACCAGCCGCTAAACTCCCTGTTGCCCAAGTCAATGTATTGGAATTATTCGCGCAGGTATTTGAACAACTCACGTAACTGAAATAATCGGCCACAGGCAATACATTACTAAGGGAAACATTGCTTGCTGATGCGCTGCCAATATTAATGACGGTGGCAGTGTAGGTCACATTGTCGCCCGGCACGATAAGGGTTTTATCTGCCACCAAAGACAGCGCTAGTGCTGCCGTCCCCGCGCCGCCACCGACCGGTGTTACAGTGATATCGCTGGTAGCGGAAATGATCGATGTTTGATCACTACTAATGGCGCTGGTATTGCTCAAGGTGTCGCCATCACTACTGCCAGAAGGCGCATTGCCTCGCACGTAAACGGTTCCTGACGAGCCTCCCGTTATCGCTCCTAAAGCAAAGGTATGCGCAGGTGTTCCGGTATCAGAGCAGCTAGACCAATTAGTATTATCGGTGGAAAACTCGCAGGAGGTGAAACCTGAAGGGAGTGTGTTGACTAATACGCTATTGCTCGTGTCGGTAGAGCCGGTGTTAGCATAGTCAATGGTATATACCACTCTTTCAGTGCTGGCTTGCTCAACAGAGGCAACGCTCGATGTGCTCGATACCACCAAATTCGCAGGTGGTGTAACACAAAAACTCGCGCCAGAAATCGCAGCTGTAGTGCCACCGGAAATCGCATTGGTGACGGTGCCATTATATTGAAACTGCACATCGTAGGTATTGTTATTGTGGTTCGATTGGGCTTCAAAAACCCAGAGCAAGCGGTGATCTTTATTTAAGGTCCCCGAAGTTGTTACTGTGACTGTCAGCAAGCCTTTACTGCTACCATTAAAGCCCTCGATACTTTGTCCCAAGGAGGTCGTTGCGCCGGTATTAGAGTTATAATCGTACACTGTGGTTCTTAAATTTAGTGTCGGACCATTGGAGCGATCAATATAAATATTGGTGGTGATATCCCCGCTAAAAGGCACATCACTTGTTGTTGCTGGGTCTTGGTAAAACCTTAAGGCTTCGATATAAGTCCCACCACTTTTGCCCGGTGCAGTTACGGTTACAGAGCTCCCCGTATCCCCAGCGGTTGGCACTGGCGACAATACGGCAAGGCGTTGGCTCCCGTCATTACCGACATTCCCGGTGGTATCACTAAAGTAATAATCATTACAGGCTTGCCCGGTAATACCGACATCGGTATTTGCCGAGACAGCCGTGCCTCCGCTCCAGTTAATATTGGCCTGATTGGTTGCGGGGTTTTGCGAGGTAAATGGACTGTCGGCGAGCACCGTCACCGTCACGCTGGCACTCGCTCCCGCAGCCACGTTTCCGATGTTCCAAGTCACAACTCCAGAGGACTGTGTACAGCTATTAGAGCAGGAGGAATAGCTCATGCCGCTGGGTAAGGTGTCGGTAATCACCACAGCGCTGGCCGCTGATCCGCCATAATTTTCATAGGCAAGGGTATAGGTGACGCTACCACCGGGAGCCAGTTGAATACTCGATGCTGTCTTTGTTAGTGCAAAATTTGCAGGTGTTGATACATCAACCCCCGTCACCGCAACGTTGACACTCGCGGCAGCGTTAACGGCATTGTTCGCGGGGTCTAATGCGCTTAAATTTGCCGTGCTGGTGAGCGAGGTTGTTGACCATGTATTTGCGACAGTGATGGTGTAGGTCACGCTGCCTGAGCTGCCCGCGGCAATATCGCCAATGGTCCATGTCACCGTTCCGCTATTTTCTGAGCAGCTGACACCGCCGCTGCAGCTTATGTAAGTTGAGTTAGACGCAATGCTGGTGGTAATGCTGGCCGAACTCACGGAGAGGGTAGAGTCGTTTGAATAATTGATCGTAAAGCTGATTTGATCTGCACCATCAGCGGCAACTGAATAGCTGTCGGGGACATTCTTTATGGAGATGCGCACGGAATCCACAGCGATGGCTAAGGGCTCTGCTTCTAAAAGCCCAAAAGAGGTGCCTGCATTTGCCCCATTATTGTATGTGCCCGATACTGAGCTGGCTGTAACATTAAAGGTAAGCGTTGAGCTAGCGCCTGCGGCTAAGCTTATCGGGCTACCTAAGGTCCAGGTTAGTAAGTGACCGCTAACGGTAGGGTCGCTGGTGCTCGCTCCTGTTGAGGATGAGGCGACATAGCTAAAACCATCGGGCAAGGTATTGGAGAAGCTATTTACGCTGATTGAATCTGGATTATTTCCAGGGTTTGAAACGGTGATTGAAACACTCAAGGTATCGCCCGCTCCAACTTCAGTGCTTGATGTGGACTGGCTTATTGTCGGCGCAATACCGCATACATTGATTGCCGTGCCAACAATGGCAATTTGATTACCAGTAATGTCTGGGTTTCCGTACCAGTTTTCGGACGAGCCAGGGCTTAGCGTCGGAGAATGTAAGGGGAACTTTGTTTCTTCGCCTGACTTCCATGTGTTATTGATATAAATCTCGTTAATAGAGTCGCCCGATAGGTAGGAGAATGTTCGGTTATTAATACCAGAGGGCGTCATGCCATCATCGACCTTRGTGTTATCATCAAGCGCTTGCGCWGCAATTAGRTACTTACCYTTAGGTAAACCSGTCGAATYCCATGAGGCCTCCCATGTATTGAGTGTGCCGGATATTAAGGTGCCCGAATCCGAAATATGAATCCAGCTACTTCCGGTATCGGCCGATGTCGCGTCGCCATCACCGTTAAAATCAAACCAATAATAAAAATCCACTGACTGTACAGAGCTGACAACCGTGCCGCTATTTAGCGCAAGAGTATCTTGAACACGCGCTTGAATCTCATAACTGCCCGGACAACTGGCAGGTGGTGTGGCATCAATTTCGGCAATAATCGGCTGACTATACGGCGTGGTTTGATTAAAGCTAAGGTAATCGCCAAACGGCGCAGCCACGCCAGTGCCTGCCAGCCATTCTTTTGATATGGCACAATCTTTCTGTAATGGATTATTTAGGCTGTTAGCGGTACAAAACAGCATGGAAATTGGGGTGTTACGGGTAATAGAGGGYCCGCCTAAGCCGGATGCATCGAGCATGGCGATAGGTATTTGATAATCAACAAAATATTCCGTGCACGAATTCTTGCTAACGAGCTTTGCGCGAGAGGTTCCGTAATCCCAAGAAGTTTCAGAAGAGCCGTTGGCCCAAGTCTCTACCGGTGTAAGACTGCTTTGGAAATTTAATACCTTCCCGGTATTGCCCGTAAATGCTGTTGGGTTATGGGCGAGTAGGTGAATATTAGGGTCATTATCATAATCTAAGGACTGGTTGGGTGAATTTCCCCAAACACCCGCTAACATGTCGATGGATTCAGACGGGCTCCCTGTCGAGCCGTCTAAATGCGCGGCTAAGGAGCGGTAACCAGTCCCTTCGATATCGAAAAATACCGTCCACAACGCTGAGGACCACGGATTTCCTGAGCTAAAATTTCCCGCATTTGGGCCGGTCGCGTAATTATGAGCCGCCGACTCTACGCGCCAACGAAACATCAACACGTCTTCGGCTTGGCTTGCGCCTTGGTGAAGGTGGTAATAAATACTGGGTAAGGCTCCGTCGACACAGGAGGAGGCAACATTTACATAGCTTTGCGGTGATGTTCCTCCATTCGATTCATCTTTGTTTCGATCATCAGCTAAATTATTTTGAAAGCGTGTATAGGGTTTCCAGTCGCCGCAGCTTGCACCGCAATCGCTCGCTTGAGCCGGTTCGCTTGGCCAGGCAACGGGGGGGAAGTGAATGGCTGAGCCTGCGCCATTTGACCAATCCGGAGGGAAGGGGTTGGCGGTAGAATTAAAGGATACAAATAAAAGTAAGGTTGAAAGGGAGATTGAAAGAGCGATAAAACGCTTTAAAAAATGGCTAGCTGCCAACATTCGCTTGTATCCTAAATTGTGAGCTGCTTATAAGAAGCTTTCTGTTTTTTAACAGACTATTTTTTAAGTTTAGTAACAAAAAAAGTAGGTGATAAGGTATTTATAGACAATGGTGATATTAGCTCTATATTCTTATATGAATTTGTTATCACGCAGTTACGAAGTGCAAGCGATAGGTATTAATATTGATAGATACCAATTTAGGTGCCCTTAGCGGGCACCGTGGTAGTGGCTTACCAAGTTTCTAGCGGGTCAATTTTTAAAACCGCAGGCTTTGCCCCAGTAAGTAGCGAGAAGTTGCTTACGTAAAGCGTAAATGACTCTAACAAGTTTCGGCACTCAGCTGGCCTTCGCTTACTTTAGATTGGCTCTAATTGGGGCTTATCCCGTCTATGC
>NVXL01000198.1 GCA_002746115.1 Alteromonadaceae bacterium | reverse complement strand
AATTTTTTATAATCTTCTAAGTATTCCTTAACTGTTCCAGGGTAGCTTAATAACAATGAGTTTGTTATTAAGCTACCAATTTCCTCTAACCCATCCTTATCCAAATCTTCCAATAGCGATACAATAAGGCTGATAGCCGTTTTTTGCTTTCTAAAAAACCACCCGCATGCTTTTCTGGCAAGAAAAATACTTGCCTCCTGATTGCTTATTAATACTTGGTCAAACTTTAAGACCGGCCCTTTTTCTGATTCGCTTAGCAACTTAGCGCATGCGCCGCATAGATATGTATTGCATGATAGCAACCATCGAGTAATTAGTGTTCGGAGATATGAATCCTCATGTGCTCTTATTTCAGAAGCAAAACTATTAAACGTATTGAAATTGACTTTGTATTCAACTTTGTCAAAATATTTTTCTAGAAAAGTGACAGCTTCGATAAATGAATCTCTTTTTACTAGATTCTCCAAATACAAATCAATTTTATTTAGAGTCGAATTATTATCGGGTTTTGTGTGGTAACAAATATTAACAAGCTTCTCGGTAACTTCTTGTGACAATTCCCCTCTAGGGGAAAATAGTATGTAAGCTGCTTCATCTATCAAGCTATCGCTAATATTGTCGCTGTTAACATCAAGGAAGTCAGAAAAATAACTCTCTACAAGTGAGTGTTGGCGACATATTGCATATAGCGCGTGTATTGCTGCCGCAGTAGCATCGTCTGATTTTTTAGCGAGATTGAACTTTTGTATGGAATCAACAACGGCTAGTACTAGCTCGCTATCTTTACCATAGTCTATTCGAATAAGGGCATTGATTGCCTGGAGGTATATTTCCCCACTATCATCATCGAGCAGTTCAACAGCTTTGTTCACATAGTATTGCACATCGTGTTTTGATCCAGACTCTAGAGCAACAGTTAAGAATTCAAGCGATTTTTGTGGCTCCTGTAAGGCAAGTTTAAGTAGCTCATCTGGTCTTTCTGGATTTTTGTTGCAGAACTCGCCCAAAGATTTTTTGAGTTCATAGCCGCTCCCATCCCTTCCCATTTCAATAATCAGATGTTTTACGCAGTTTGCTGCATCTATAAGCGGGGCTTCAATCTCTGGCAACGCGTCTCCAAATGCATCCAAAGCCAAAGAAAAGTCCATACTATCTTCACTTTTTTTAATATCCCTAAATGCCTTTACGATATCTTGTTCATTGTTATTTTGCAGTCCCGCAAGAGCTAGGCTAATCTCTTGTTCGCCTCTTTTGTCAGTATGATACTCTTCACGTAGAAACTCGTAGAGTTTTCCATCACGAATTGCGACACTTAATCTAGCTTTAAGCTCTTGCATAACTTCCCCTATACTTTAAGCCTGTCGCCAACAGTGTAAAACTGGCCGACCCCAGCAATTGAAAATTGGCGGTGAACATTCGACTCGCCGCTCGTAATAGGCTTACGCTTATGAGCGTAAGATCTCTTCACCAATGGATTGGCTCTCATTTAACCAATGTGTTTGCATGTCTTCTGGGATCATGGTTTATATTGGTACTAGCTTGTACTCATTAGCCAACTCTTCGGCGCAATCTCTGCAAAAAGCTCTCACCAGTAACCAGTCGTCTATTAGTTGTTCCTTTTTAGGGAAGTCATCTTGTCGGTTATCTGCTTAGTGCGTTTTGTGAGGTGTATCATAGATTACGCAGCTAGAGCAGCCGACTGTATGTAAGTACCGCCTTGTACGCAAGCGCTGATATGGGCACATTCAAAGGTTAATGCGCCTGTTAAACCGAAACTTAAGCCTATATATTATTATGAGAGACCTTGAGACACTAGTTGCCGAACAAACGCTTTTCCTAGTAGGCAACTAAAAATCCTCCTCTTTACTATGTCGAACTTTTACGATGAGAACCCGCCGAGACTCTTCCCTATAGCGAATAATATACTCACCACTACCGAAGGGAAGCTTAAGGTCACGGTAACCGCTTAAGTCTTCTACCGGTGCACCAGCGCCGGGGTTATCTTCAAGCATTCTCACACCTTCAAGAATACGCTGAGCTGCACGCTGAGCGGCAACAGGATTTTTCGATTTAAGAAATGCTCGTAATCGAAAAACATCCTTCGACGCGCTAGGCAACCATGTTATTTCACTGGGCATGGCTTCTCCTGCTCAGTACCCCAAGATTCTAGCCATTCCGTCATAGCGTCATTACTAACGGTCTCACCCGTTTCTTGGTACTCCTCCCAACGCGCCAATGTCACCTCATTTTCACGCTGTCTACGCTCTTCCTCTTCGAGGTAGCGAACCAAAGCCTCTTTGGCTATAAAGCTCTTAGACCGTTTCGTCTTTTCTGCTAGCGCATTTAAACGGTTTTCTAGCTGCTCATCTAATCGAACACCTAACATAAAGCCACCTGTTTACATTTGTTTAACACTGTTTACACAAGATAACACCATCAACATTCAGCTGCCACCCTTTCCTCGTAGACCAACATCCCCTCCCTACCTAACCCGTACAAGAACCGGCTTTTGCTTCCAAAAAAGCAGGTAGCTCACGTGTTTTTCCGCTTGCACGATCGATTAAGAGCAAGTGCCACTTGGCCTGCGATTTGGATGTTCCCTACTGACTGGGTCTTTGATGGCTGGGCAGCCTTTGGTGAAATCGACATTATGGAAGCGGTGAATCTTAAGTCTCAAAGTGATGCCGCCGACGCCGAAGACGCTATCGCTTGATAACATCCGTTATGAGAATTAAACCTCTACGCGTTAAATTATTTATCCTTTGGATATTTAAGTATGAAGATAAGCCGGACATTGTTCGGCTTATTTTTCTGTTTTAATTTATCTAAAATCAATCCCGCTACGGTAAATTCGATTCAAAATTTAGATCCTCTAAATTTAACCACAACTCTTTACGTAACATCGGCATCTCATCGAGCAACAATGGATTTTTAATAGAGATAACACGCCTATTTTTTAAATTTAAACTTTTAATTTCCTCTTTAAAACTCCGTTTAAAAAGTTCATCCATTTCACCACGTTTAATCATCAGCTCCAATCCATATCGAATTCTGATCGCCAAATTCGGTGTCGATTGACTGACGAAGAAAAAAATCGGCATTGGATAGCGAATCAACAATTCCGAATCAATAATTAAATCCGGAAATTTATGCCGCCGCTTGCTAAGTGAACTTACCGCTTGTTCCACCCCCAACGGCAATGCCCCAATACGCTTAACTTGGAGCATTGGGTAAAGTGAAGTATAAGGCGCGGTTGTCACTGAAATACCATTTGCCTCATAGATAGCCACTTCAGCCCAACCAAATTCTAGACCAATCATCATATCATTAAGCGCTAATTTATCACGAATTTGACCGAAGGCCGCTTGGTTATCTCGATGAATAATTGCCACTCGAAAACCTGACAAGCCTTTTAATAAGGGAATAGGAATGGGAATAAGCTGATCGACACCGTAAACCGATTTAAGCGCTGGAGCCCAAACCAAATTAAGCCGATCTCCCTGCTTGACCTCCTCAGTAATACGTGCGGAAGACGGTGCGCCCGCGTAAAGCTCTATACCGTAGTCGCCATAAACATCTCGGGAAAGCGCTAATGCACGCTCAATCAACTCATAGTAATACTGCGGCCCCGCGTTAGCGCGTATTTTGACGACATCAAGCTTCTTAGTCGCAGGGCTCTGCGCATACACACTAGTAACAACTAAGATGTAGACCAAAGCCGTGACCAAGACCATTAAGCGTCGCGGTCGTCGAGAATGGGAGCGGAAGGCTTGCAGCAAGGTGAAACTACCCTCAATGTCAGTCGGGTCAATAGTGTTTACTGTCTTGTAGTATAGCTGAGGGGGATTTCGCCTTTAGATCATCTAGCAAGACTGGGAAATTTATAGGAAGATTCTGAGTATTAGTACATAAAGGTCGCGTTCAAGCCAAATGCATTCTCTAAATCACCACTAACGTACTGTTTATAGTGAATACCGAGCCCCCAAAAGCTCGAAAAATTCACGCCGGTGCCGACTAAAACGTAAGCGCCAGCGTCAATATCGATGTCTTCAGAGCGACAGTTACTGCAGTTACCAATAGCTCTTTCAGAGGCAAGTAAGGTCGCAACACCGGCTCGTACCGTTGCGTAGGCAGGAGTTTCACTGCCAAAAAACTTTTTGTAACCAACATCGACAAACACAGGGAAAGCACGAGCGTCAGAGCTAGAGTTGTCACGATCACCGCCAAACCTGCTTTCCGTCTGCTGACTAAATGAGTTTTTGTCGTCATAAATAATGACGCCAATTCCCATGTTGCTAGAAATAGATTTCGTGAAAAAGTACTCGCCTTCGAAGTTAACAACAGCCGCAGAGGAGTCAACGCCCTGCTCTTGTGCAACTGCGTCGTCAATTGAAAGGCTCTCTACATTAGTATGGAAAAGCCATTGCTTAGAATAATCAAGTGGTCGCGCTACTTCGTCAGCTGAAGCTAGTGACGATAAGCTCAAAATAGTGGTAGCAAATAAAGTCGTGGTGAATCCGGAAAAAGTCTTGTAGTCCATTCAATGATAATCTCTAGGTATGTCTGTTGATCTATACTTAAGCCCCACGCCTAAACACAAGGCAGCCTAACAGCGTTCTGCATGTTAGCATAAAGTTTTTCGATCTCATACCGCCCCTCCCCTAACCCTCATCTCACCTACATCGCGCCATAATGTGTCGACTGAATTAACACGTATATATGACCTAGAATATAACTCGAATAACTACAAAACAAACACGAGCATTACAGTAAAGGCCAATCTTTTAAACAATTAACTGGCGATTAAAATCGCCAGTTAAAATAAGCCGCAAACACCGTATATTCTAGAAATATATCGTTCGTTCTCATGAGCGGATCCTGAGGGTCATCATCAAAAAGGCGATCCCGAGCCAGATCATCTGTAACACGATAATCTAATACAACATCTAGGTTTTTAATCACATTTAGATAACTTAAATTAAGCCCGGTATAATACCCCGTTTGAGCCGCACCAGAGTCGAGCTGAGCTCCGCCAAAATACGCGCCTATACGAAATTTATCATGTATTTGATACTGATAATCTAAGGCCCGCAAACCTAAAACCACATCGCCAAGCAACTCGTCGGCTTCGACACCAAAACCAAAGTAATGCTTTTGCGACTTCCCGTATTGATTACGAAAACCAAAGCCCAAATGAAAACCAGAATCTTGCTGACTACTTGCATCAACCGCTGCGTCACCAGTGGAAAAGCTGACATCATGGCTGTTCACACCAATATTAACGTAGCGCTCTACCGCGTGCACACCAGAGCTGAGCCCAGCAATAACAGCAAAACCGAGGCACTGCTTTACTATGGTTTTTTTCTGCATACTTACCCAAATGCTTACCATCGAACTTACCATCGAATAAAYCCTTTCACTTGAGAATAGTTTTCRCCTAAGACACTTTCWCCAGCGGTCACTTTAAGCCCTGTAATAAACCGGCGCATACCTTGGCTATATTCAAGCGAAAGTTCCTGCCCTTTTTGGTACTCAACCTCGGAATAGTCTTCGTTATCAATACCGCGAAATTGCATTGTTAAAGACTTCCCTTCACGAATATCCCAGATCAGCTTTGCCATATGAGCCGTTGCGCCAACGGCATCACCCTGTGCGCGCCGTGAACCACCCCAATGCCCGAGGACTTGATCATAATTCGTCAAACCATCACCAAACACGCCATTCACATACCAAGCATTTTGCCAGGAAGCATATTCGTAAGTTAGGTCCAGTTTCGAAGTCAGCTTAGGCACATGCACACCAAACATGACTGAGGTATTCCCCATCGCCAGACCCGAAGCTCCCGAGGTATCCTCACCCGCATACTCCATATAAAACGACATTGGCATATCGCCAACAAAGGTATAACGAGTAGTAACAGACA
>NVXL01000197.1 GCA_002746115.1 Alteromonadaceae bacterium | reverse complement strand
GCGTCACGGCAGGGATAGTTGGGCCAACTGAGGGTTCGCCAATGACCGCGCCCGTAGAGCCGATCTGGATGTAGCCACAAAGGCTATCGAGCGGTTGACGAATCCAGTTATTGTAGACTTTTAAACTAGGCGGTTTTTCCTGAAAAGCTTGGCCTGCTCCGGTGCTGATGCTCATTTGAAACTGCCCCGGGTACTGACTGAGCGCCTCACTACTTACTTCGGTGGTGAAACTTGTGGTGGGAATACTTTTTGTCGAATATGGATATCTTTTAAAGTCTAATGCCTCACTATTATATTCCACCACATTGTCGGTTATTTGAAGGCTTAGGTTTTCAGCTTGATTGATCGTTGACATCGGCTGACCATATTGAAACCCGGTTAAGGTAAAGCCATCACCACTACTGCTGTTTGGCGCTAAACGACAACTGGCAGTTTCGGTATTGACGTAATAGCCGCCGGGGTTTTCCTTCAATACCGCTTGCCCATTGCTTTGTATGCTTAGCTGGGCGCTTTTGAGTATTGTCGCCTCCGCAGCTGTTAAGGCGACTTGTACAACGCCGGCATTTTTTAGATACACCGATTTGCGATATTCATTGGCTCCGGGTAAGTCGATATAATCTGTCAGTTGATCACTCACGCTGACAAAGCTGCCTGCCTGCGTATAACCTTGTGAGGCAAAAGCGACAAAGTTGTCGCTGCCATCTAAATAACCGAGTGTTAAGTTATTGCCAAAATCTAAAATCCCCAGCGGAGAATCTTCTTTCAAAGGCGTCGTAGTGCCCATATCAACAATTAAATAATCTGTAGCGCCGTCGCTTTGCACACAGGCATCGGTACTATTCCACGGCGCAGCTTCCTCCGCTGCACTTATTGCGGCTTTAGCACCGGCCTCACGTGTAAAGACACCTTCATTTTGGGCACTATTTAGGGCGCCATTTTTGTTCAACTCGTCGACTAGCCCAGCGGCATACATACGTCGCCCGGGCACAATTTGCTTGGGCATATTACTGGCTATCGCGCCAATGGTGCCCATTAAGCGACCGTAACAATACATATCACCGGTGGTGAATTTATTATTGGGGTCGCACAAAAACATATCGACCGACAATTTGATATCAAGCTCCATCGCACCACCGGCGCTAAGTGCATCTAATGTGCGGCTTTTTCCGGCTTCGGGGATAAACCATTCGTCGATATACAAACGTTGATGCCAGGTACCACAGGCGACCTGCATTTTGTTATAGCCAAGCGTTGGCTCGTCGTCATTATTACTGCCCGCCCCGCGCGCAAAATACAAATCACGTAATTGTGGCGTCTCGGTATAGCCGCTAAAACCATAGCCGTCCGGAGTTTTAACAAATATGCGTATGCCGTAAAGCTCTGAACGAAATTGCATATCGGGGTCGATATCGACCATTTTTGCCAAGGTATAGGCCTTTCCATCGGCACTGGTTTGAGCGTCCCAAGTATTCACAGTGCCAATGTCATTACCGTCTAAGGGCTCGTCGGCAATCACCTGTCCATCGCCGCCCACACACTGGGTGATTTTTGTTTCTCGAAAATAAAACTGAGCCACGCCTTGGGGGTTATTGTAAGGCCCGGTTTCATAGACTAAATCTTGGTCTGTAGCGGCAAACTCGTAGTTGCCGGTATAGTTGTTAAGATTGCTGGGGTTGGCAAAAAACGCACCGGCAAAATTCATGCGGGGTAGGCCTAAATAACTCATACCTCGTCCTCTTGTGTTTTAAGACTATGGCATTGCTGACACTCGGGTGATGCGGTGGCATCATTGCTATCAATGACCGTCTCAGGTTTATCTTTTTTATCAGGCGTGTTTGCCTCAACAGGCTGATTTGTTTTGGCACCAACACTTAAGGCAGTGTTGGTGGTTTCTGTTTTTTGTTCAGCAAATGTAGCCGTGCTCATGAATAAACAGATGGCACTGATACATATGGCACTCAAACTTAGGGGGCTTATTTTTTTCATTTTTCAGTCCTTAAATCGGTATGATATTTAATAGTGTAAAGTTGTTAAGTTATTTAACTTATTTTGGCGGCTCTAAATCGGCCCAGCTGGAGGCTTCTTCGCGACTATTCTTTTTACTATTCTTTTTACTATTTTTTCGGCTAAGCGATTTTCCGCTTGTCCCCGGGTAGTCAAACAAATGGCATTTCGGCGGTTGTGCTGGGCACATGTTGGCAACTTGATCCCACGTTTGCGCCGCTGGTCGCTGCATTCTAAAGCTGGTGTAATTTTGACTGACGATAGGCGCATTCGCCTTGCTGGTATCACCCGAGAAATAAAACGACTGAGGGTGACGATATGGTGCGGTGGTGTCACCATCAGGTGAGGCCTGTTTTTCAAAAGCGTAGCCAAATAATATTTTTTCTGGCTTTGCTGGGATCTCTAGGGCGTAGGCTTGCACTGATCCGTTAAGATGTTTACTACGGGCTTTGCTGTACGGTAGATGCTTTATAAAATCGATTCGGGGCGGATGGTTTTGTGGCGAAAACAAACAACACTGCGGCATACCTACAGGGCGATCTTTATCGTAGGTAAGGAAATAAGCTTTATTTCCAAGCGAAATAAAAGAGCAGGTATAGTTATTGTCTTTTATCGGGAATATCGGCAGGCAATACTCTTCGTAGTGTTCCAACATAGCACCGGAACCATCTTTATCCTCAGGGATGTAGTTGGCATCGTAATAGCTTGTGCCATAGGAGACGGTATAGTCCCTAGCCTTAAGCGTTGCAGGCGGGTTGGTATATGGTGGGGGGTTGTTCTTGTAGTTTTTAGTGACGCGAAACATCGTCCAATCGCTTATCCACCACTGCGGGTAGACTGGGTCACTTGGGGCGTTAGGCGCACGCTTGGGTAGGCATCTACTTGCCGGGTCACACTTAAAATCATTGTGAACGCCCATGGTGAAAAACACGTCGCCAGGGTCACCGTCTTGCGCCGCTATAGCCACATTCCCCCAGAATAAAAACAAAGTTAAAATTACCGAAGTCATTTTAGTTAACATATACCACTCCAATTTCAAGGTTGTTTTCAGCATAGTAGATAAACATGTTCATTGTATGGTTTTTGTTCTGAATGCAAATCACAACTAAAAGCAATAGCTGAAAACGATATGGGTTTGCTAGCATTGTGTTTTTGGGCGGGGAGTGTAAATGTGGTAATTGACGTCACAATGGGCAAACACAAGAAGGCGGAGGTTATCTTTATCACCGGGTAACTAACCTTCACAAAAATAATGAGACCTCCCCATTGACGCTAGTGATCTACCCAGGTCAATACACTCATAGCCTTGATGCGCCAACTTAGCTAAGCCCCAAAACAAGTAACTCCGTTGTCGTCTGATCAATTTTTAGTTGCGTTATATCTTTGTAATTTTAAGCAAATTGTGTGGCTCCATATGAGTATACAATCGCTTCATCAATAGAGCTTTGAGCGTTAGCGATCGATACGTCACCATTAATGGATAATTTTGGAATAACGCCATCTCTAAGTTCGTATTCTTGAGGTACATAGGGTCGAGTTCCACAGCCGACAAGAAAAAGCAGTATAGAGATTGATAGTAAAGTTTTAATGTACATGAATCACCCTATTTATAGATAGATTTTAAATATTAGCTCAAAGGTTCAACACTTCCAGTCTTAATATTCATTTACAGGTGACAGCCCGTATCAGTCGCACTTATCGACGTGTGGGGACTATGTAGAATAGCCATTATCAGTGTCGACCATTTGCCAGCGAGCCATCCGTTAAGAAAACTGCGTAACTATTTTTACGGCAACAACCAACCCAATAGTGTTGCCATAGATCAAATCGGCCATCATGATTGCCGATTGTTGATATACCGTCTAAAGTTGTTGTGTTCCCAGAGTTTTGGGGACTTGCGCGCCTTATTTTGAGTGGGGTGGAGATAGTTTATGTTTTTCAATCGCTTAGAGCTGTATTTTGTAACTTCTCAATAAGCCGGGGCGAATGTCACGGAGGAACACACACGGTGCTGACGTTTATGGCATAGTGCGCGCCCATGACAAAGCCCTTTATACTCCCAGAGATCCCAGAAGAGGAAAATACGCCACTGGTGCAAACCTTAGTGGGAATCATTGAGTTGCTCGCGGATAAGGTTCAAAAGCAAGATGAGGAAATTACGCTTTTAAAGGATGAAATAAGAGTGCTTAAGGGAGAGAAAAAACGACCTAAATTCAAACCGAGCAAAATGGACGAACAAGCGGGTAAAAATGATCAAGGCAAGTCGTCGAAGAGTAAACCACCCAAGCGTGCAGGTTCGAAAAAAAAGTCAAAGAATGCACAGCTGACGATTCACGAAGATGAAATTGTACCACCTGAATATATTCCCGAAGGATCACGGTTTAAAGGTTATCGGGATTTTRTTATCCAGGATTTGRACATTAACGTGCACAATACTCGTTACCGCTTAGAGTGTTGGCAAACACCCGAAGGAAAAAGACTGGTAGGAAAACTTCCCAATAAGTTAAATGGGCAACATTATGGTTCAACGTTGGTCAGCTATATACTTTACCAGCATCATCATTGCCAAGTTACTCAGCCTTTGTTGCTAGAGCAATTACGTGAATGGAATGTTTCCATTTCATCCGGGGAAATTAATCATTTACTGATAAAGTCTAAAGCAAACTTCCATGAAGAGAAAAACCAGTTACTTCAAACTGGCTTGGCGATATCAGACTACATTACGGTAGATGATTCTGGTGCGCGCCACAAAGGGAGAAATGGCTACGTWACTCAAGTTGGCAATGATGTTTTTGCATGGTTTGAGTCAACATACTCTAAAAACAGAGTCAATTTCTTACAATTACTGCGGGCAGGTGAAAAAGGATACCGTGTTAATGAGCAAGCACTAAGGTACATGAAACAACAAAAACTCCCTCGAACACCGCTAAACTATTTAAGGAAAAGCGAGAATTGTTGTTTTGCGGATGCCCAAGCGTGGAAACAGCACCTGGATAGCCTAGGTGTCACGACYGTCAGGCATCGTATGATAGCCACTGAGGGGGCATTGTTGGGCATRTTGTTTGATCAAGGACTTACCCGTGACTTAGTCATTGTSAGTGATGACGCAGGGCAGTTTAATGTTCTTTCTCATGCACTGTGCTGGATTCATACTGAACGACTTATTCACACCATGATTCCCCTTAATRATCAACATAGAGAAGATATTGCTTCTATCCGAGACCTGCTATGGATGCTTTATGCCGATCTAAAAGACTACAGAGAAACYCCAGATCAATTTGATAAGAAAGAACTGGAAAAACGATTTGATCAGTTATTTACTCGAAAAACCTCTTATGCTTTACTGAACTCGCTACTCAAGCGTATTCACAACAATAAAGCGGAATTATTACTGGTACTGGAGCGACCAGAGATACCGCTTCATACGAATGGTAGCGAAACGGATATTCGAGATTATGTCAAAAAGAAAAAAGTCAGCGGCGGCACTCGGAGTGATCTGGGCAGACAATGCCGTGATACCTTTGCCAGCCTCAAGAAAACATGCCGAAAACTCGGTGTTTCATTTTGGAAATACCTGGTAGATAGGCAAAACTGCACCGGTGACATACCCCCTCTATCAGAGCTAATGAGCCTCAAAATCAAAAGCACGACTGCCCCGGCTTATTGAGAAGTTACTGTATTTTGCATAGGTGATATATCGCGCAGTGTCCCTTACGTGGTGATCAAGTTTCAATCAAATGATTAAAGGGCTTGCGGTACGTGCCTTGTGGAGAGTTTACATGTGATGGCGATTTTTGGAAATTGGGAAGTACAGCTCAGCACGAGAGAATCAGATGTTAACTGAATATGAGATTGAAGCGCGTTATATATGAGCTCTACGAAATGGATCTAGCATCTTTACATGACCACCGTGAGTGGCATGAAATAGATCGAG
>NVXL01000196.1 GCA_002746115.1 Alteromonadaceae bacterium | reverse complement strand
AGACTTGGATCGCATTGGTGGGCTTTGGGCGATCGTACAAGATCATCAGGGCTTTATTTGGTTTGGGGGGGCGGACGGATTGGCTCGGTACGATGGGAATAATGTCAAAGTGTTTACCTACAAAACCGGCGACCCCAGTAGTCTAAGCTCTAATTATGTACAGAGTTTACTCGTGGATCAACAGGGGCGTTTGTGGGTGGGGACTCAGTGGGGACTTAATCTTTACGACCCTGATACAGAGAGTTTTACTCGTTACTTAGGAAGTGCAATAGGCCGAAATTTTGGCCAGGCTGAAGTGGAAGGTTATATTCCTGTCGCTATTCCAGGTAAGGTTGAAGCGGAAGTTGTCAGTGCTTATCGAGAGAGTACCTTATTTAATCAGGGGGATGTCGGCTGTGGTGACTCATCCCTAGACGTAGAAAAAAATACTGACGATGGGGTGTATGGCTGCGTGCTTGGTTGGACGGCCGCAGGCGAATGGACGGAATACATCATTAGGGTCGCGGACTCTGGTATTTATAACGTGAACCTGCGAGCAGCAACGGCACTTGACGCTATTGCAGTGCATTTGGTTATTGATGGCGCCAAGGTAAATTATCCTATAAAAATACAAAAGGATAGCTGGCAGAGCTACCATGACCACGTTATCACCCTGAATTTGGATAAAGGCTTGCACACCATAAAACTTGTCTTTGAAACAGGTGACGCGAATATTAATTATTTGAACTTTACGAAAGCGAGTAAAGGCGCATCGTTAACACAAAGCCGAACATCATATTCCTTACCGGTGATAGAGGAGGTGTCTTCCTCAGAGTCAGCAAGATATGTGCTTTCCGAAAATAATATCGAGAGTTTGGTTGAAGATGAAACCGGTGCCCTTTGGGTCGCAACTGAGAGAGGCGGCGTAAATCGATTCTCCTCCGATGGGCGTGATGCAAAGTATTATTTTTATCAGCCCCAAAAAAAGGGCGGTATCAATGAAAATAAAGTTCTTGCTCTAGCCAAGAGTCGCCAGGGAGGGGTATGGCTGGGGACGGTAAGTCGAGGATTAAATCGTTATGACCCACACAGGGATATGTTTATAAGCTATGTGCATGATGACGCAGATCCACAAAGCTTAATTAACAATGAAATCCTTTCCCTCTATGAGGATAGTAGAGGCGATTTATGGGTAGGAACAAAAGGTGGGTTGGATAAACTCGATGTCGAGACCGGGGGCTTTATTCATTATGGCGAAGGTTCAGTGCTTTCAAGAACCCTCCCTTTAAATAATATTTACCAGATAGTTGAAGATAACAATGGCAATATATGGATGGGTGATGACGGGGGAGGGATAGCCGTATTTCATCACATCACTCAGACATTTACACGCTACATTGCTGGAACAAAAGACAGAAATGGTCTGCTTAACAACAAAGTACGTTCCGTATTCAAAGACGCCAGTGGTGGCCTATGGCTTGGGCACTTTCCTAGTGGCGTGTCCAAGCTCTCACTCTATGCTTCTGCCTTTCATTCTTATCAAAATAATATTTATGACGATAACAGCTTGAGCAACAGCGACATATTGTCATTAGATGAGGACAAAAAAGGCAACTTTTGGGTGGGAACGGAAGGCGGTCTGAACTATCTAGATCGGATGAACAATCGTGTAACACGTTATGTGCACGACCCGGCTTACCCCGCAAGCCTGCCAGCCGATCCGGTGACAGCTGTGTTAGAAGACTCCCGTGGCACTGTATGGGTAGGGATGTGGCAAGGAGGTTTGAGCCGACTTGATCCCAGCACTTCCGTTTTTACCCATCATGGTGATAAACCCGATAGCCCCTTTCACGAAGGTTATGACGCGAGGTATAACGTTCGCAATGCAAGCAAAATATATGAAGATAAAAAGGGACAGGTATGGGTGGGCGCTGAACGTAGGGTAATGCTTTTTGATCAAGAAACAGAGACTTTAACTTTCCACAAAAAAACAGAAACATCCCGTGACTTGGATGCGATTTATGACATTACGGGCGATCATCTTGGAAACCTTTGGGTGGGAGGGCTCAATGGGGTACAGCGCTTTCACCCCGAGCAGGGAATGGTTGGAAGTTACAGACCTGAGGCAAAAAAAGCAGGTGGTTTAGGCGGGGGAGACATAAAGTCAATATTCGAAGACAGCAACGGCCGCATGTGGTTGGCCTCATCTGGGGGAGGGGTTAACCTATATGACCGAAAAACAGATAGCTTTAAAGTGTATCGACATGAAGATGGATTGGCCGATGACAAGGTGGAATGCATAGAGCAGGACCTTAGCGGATTTATGTGGTTTGGTACGGCAGGAGGATTATCGCGCTTTGATCCAAAAACAGAAAAATTTCGTACCTTCACCGATGAATACGGTCTACCGAGTAATTTATACAAACGCGCGGCCTGTACAAAAACGACATTGGGCGAGCTGGTTTTCGGTACAAGTGAAGGCTTGGTTATTTTTGACCCGAAGAATATTCCAGAAAATAAAATGCCACCGCCAGTGATGATTACCAAGTTAAGAATATTCAATGAATCCGTACAACATGGTGCGCCAGGTTCACCCTTAACCCGCGCGATCACACAAACAAAACAATTAACACTCGACTACAAACAATCTGTATTTTCGTTTGAATTCTCGGCGCTTAATTACGTACTGTCAGAGAAAAATCAGTATGCCTATAAGATGGASGGGCTTGAAAAAGAATGGAACTATGTCGGTACCCGTCGTAGCGCAACGTATACCARCTTGAACCCRGGGCATTACAWMTTTAGAGTAAAAGCGGCTAACAACGAAGGYATCTGGAATGAAGAAGGTACAACAATAGCGATTCGTATTTTACCGCCATGGTGGCTTACCTGGTGGGCTTATAGCGTATATGTACTGATGTTTTGTGGCCTATTCGGCGTTGTAATTTACACACGCTGGCAAAAGAGTCGTGCAGAGTATGAGCTACAGGTAAACAAAAAACTACGGGAATTGGATAAAGTTAAAGATTCCTTTCTAGCCAATACCTCGCATGAATTACGCACACCCCTCAACGGCATTATCGGCCTGTCAGAATCAATGTTGGATGGTTTTGAGAACGAACTCCCCGCTGCGGTGAGAGATAACCTCGTCATGATCAGTAAGAGCGGGAAACGCTTGGCACATTTAGTCAATGATATTCTGGATTTTTCAAAACTCAAAGAAAATACCATCAGTCTGAATATGCACCCAATCGATATACACAGCTTGACCGAAAGCGTGCTCACATTGTCTTCTGCATTGATCGGTTCAAAACCGATCACTGTAGTGAATGCTATCGATAAGTATGCCCCTTCTGTCATCGCCGACGAGAACCGACTGCAACAAATTTTGTATAACCTAATCGGCAATGGCATCAAATTTACACATCAAGGCAGTATTACTATCTCTGCCAGCCATGTTGAAGACTTCCTCTGGGTGGCCGTAAGTGATACCGGTATAGGGATTGCGGAAGCGCAATTAGATAAAATATTTGACGCTTTTGAACAAGTCGATAGCACCGATAGCCGAAGTTATGGGGGCACAGGCCTGGGGCTAGCCGTTACACGACAACTGGTCGAGCTACACGGCGGGGAGCTAAAAGTAGAATCTCACTTGGGGGAAGGTAGTACCTTTCGATTCTCGCTGCCAATTGCGACGGATAGCCTATTGCTATCCCCTTTGCTATCCCCTTATAAACACGCCGCAGAGCCAGCGACTATCCATCCAATAACTAATGCCCACCCAATAACTAACACGCAGGGAGTATCGGAATCATCATCCTTAATCCATACTTTTAGCGCGACCCCGGATGAGTCGCCAGTAGAAAAAGATGAGCAAACGACTGAAGTTATCGATACTGCCGAAACTACCAAAACATATTCGTCACAACAACTTGCCAAGGCCCATGTCCTTATTGTGGATGATGAGCAAGTTAATCGACAAGTAGCAAAAAGTTTTTTAGCCATAAAAAATTACCGAATATCCGAATGTGAAAATGGACAACAGGCACTTGACCTTATTCGCTCATCTTACGAAACCGAAGATAGAATAGACTTGGTTTTACTGGATGTGATGATGCCGGTAATGTCGGGCTACGAAACCTGCAAAAAACTCAGGCAGGAGCAAGCGTTTCACGAGCTTCCCATTCTGTTCTTAACCGCTAAAACCCAAATAGACGATTTGGCTAAGGGTTATGAGGTGGGCGGAAATGACTTTTTGACCAAACCTGTTGATAAAAAAGAGCTTTACGCCAGAGTAGAAATGCAACTGAGTTTACTGAGCGTGAATCGCCAGTTACAGGAGAACCTTGCGTTATTGAAACAAACCCAAAGCCAATTAGTACACTCCGAGAAAATGTCCAGTCTAATCACTTTGGTGACGGGTCTGGCACATGAAATYAAYAACCCCATTAATATGACCCARGCRGGTGCCTACAATCTGGATAAACAATTAAAAGAATTCCAAAGCTTTCTTGTCGAACTCGCAGGCGAAGAAAATGACGAAGCCATCCAGRTATTYAAAGAAAAATTTGATTCATTTTCCTCAACCCTGTCTGCMGTGACGGAAGGCAGCACACGCATTATGGATCTGGTACAAGGATTTAAAGTATTTTCCCATTTGGATGAGCAGGACTACAAAACGGTGTGTCTGTCGGAAGGTTTGAATGCCTGTGTCAATATCGTTAAAGCTAGGTATCTTGATAATGTGGATTTTGAGCTTGATATTCAGGACGACCCAGAAATTCTTTGCCAAGCCGCCCACCTGAATCAGGTGTTTATGAACGTACTTGTGAATGCCTGCCAAGCGATTGGTGATGCTCACGGGAAGGCGAAAGGGAAAGTGTGCATAAGCCTTTATCGGCAGGATAGTGAGCTTATCGTCAAAACGACAGACAATGGTTGTGGTATGTCGCAGGATATTTTAGAAAAGCTCTTCGAGCCGTTTTTTACTACGCGGGAAGTGGGCAAAGGTACGGGCTTAGGCATGGCGATTAGCTACGGGATTATTGAACGGCATAAGGGGCGTATTGAGGTGACTTCTGAGCTGGGTGTGGGGACGACAATTGCTGTTTATCTTCCATTGGGGGTGTAGTTTTTTTAACCATACGATGTTTTGAGTGCTTGGCACCCTTATTTTTTGGGGGCTAGGTTTTTATATTAATTTCAATGGTTTATGGTGTTTAGTTTCACCGTGGATATATCGTGCAGAGTYCCTTTTTCTGGTGGTTGATGTTTGATCTTTAGCCTGAAGAGGGTGTGAGATGTGGTCTGTAGAGAAAGTGAGGTTTTTGGTCGCGCTGGGAACTGGGGCTTGGGAAATGGGACTTTGTACGAGGGAATATAATGTTATATTTAATACTTATTATCGGAGTAAACTTTGAAAGTTAAAATCACTATTGGATTTCTATCAGTTTTGGTGGTGGCATTGTTCGTTCTATTGGGTGTTCAACAGCAATTGCCAATTTACGTTCACAAAGAGGTTAAGAAAAGCACTTTTTGGGTGGCTCATACATTTGACGCCATTATGAATCTAACGAATACTAGAGCTTTCTTTTTGAGCAATTTCCAGCTGATAGCAGAGGAAAATAATTCCCAAAGTTTTCATGAAATGCTATCGAATATAGAGAGGCTTCTTGATGATAATATATCACAAACAAATAATATAAAAAAAATTCGAGCTCTTCTCTCCGACCCCAATGATGACAATAAGGTTCAAATATATATCATTATTAATGAAATGATTTCAATGGAAGCTATGCTGTTTAAAGCGAGAATTGAAACTCTTGAAGAGATCAATAACCTACTGAATTCAAGAGGTTAAAAAGAAGGAAGGGGTCAAGGAAGGGGTCAAGTATCATATTGGCGGGTTTATGAGATTGCCCTATCATCTATACCCATTCCAAGACCACTGAGAATAGAATACAAAAACGCTTACTACCATATCATGAGGGAAAGGGGAAAGGGGAAGGGGAAAGGGGTGTGGATCATTCTCTGGAAGATTATTTCCGTTTTATCGGGAATGGGATAACGTTTTTAGGTAACTTAACGTCAGC
>NVXL01000032.1 GCA_002746115.1 Alteromonadaceae bacterium | reverse complement strand
TTAATTCTAAAAACTTCAATCAGAAATGATTGAAGTTTTTTTTCGTCTGAATTTTGACCAGCCAATCTCAATTGACGGTAAAAATCACTGAGTAAAAAATTAATGGGGGATTGACGGCTGATTAACGAATAACGCTAGACGCGTTTCACATTTCTATACTGGGGTTATATCCAGTTGTTATGCTATAATAAAAACTTTATACGCTCGTATATTATTCTTAGAATAACTAAACGGTAACGAGCTAACCTTAGTTATTCCCAGTGGATTGATATTATGTCTGTTATTCTCGGCGTAGATCCCGGCTCTCGTAAAACAGGGTACGGTGTCGTGAAGATGGTTCGAGGGAAAGCGAGCTATGTCGCTAGTGGTGTTATACGAATTAATCCGGAGTTTGCGCTGCCCGAGCGACTAAAGGTCATATATGACGGTATTAGTGAAGTTATTGATAACTACACGCCTAATGAGTTCGCTATTGAAAGCGTATTTATGTCCAAAAGCGCCGGGTCGGCTTTAAAGCTGGGGCAGGCACGGGGTGCAGCGATAGTTGCAGCGGTAAACTATGATTTGCCGGTGTCTGAATACGCGGCCCGGAAAGTGAAGCAATCCGTGGTTGGCACCGGCGCTGCCGACAAGCTCCAAGTTCAACACATGGTGACAACTCTTCTCCGCTTGAATTCGACCCCTCAAGAGGATGCAGCAGACGCACTTGCGGTTGCACTTTGTCATTCCAATACTGATCAGCATCTCATCAACTTAGCTGGCGCGAAAAATTTCAGAAGAGGCAGAATCGTATAATATGATTGGCAGACTAAAAGGTAAAATTATAGAGAAAGAGGCACCTCAGATACTTCTAGACGTGGCCGGTGTTGGCTACGAAGTATCTGTCCCGATGACGACCCTTTACCGCTTACCCGACTTGAATCAAGATGTAACTTTATATACGCACTTTTCGGTGAGTGAGAATGCACAACAGCTTTTTGGTTTTGCCGATAAAAAAGACCGGGAGCTTTTTCGCTTACTAATCAAAGCGAGCGGTGTCGGGCCCAAGATGGCTATAGGGATAATGTCCTTAGATAGCTCCGATTTTGTTTATCACGTCACCAACGGAAATGTGGGTGCATTAACCAAAATTCCTGGTGTAGGTAAAAAAACAGCTGAACGAATTATTATCGAAACCAAAGATAAATTAAAGGCTTGGGCTGGAACCGCAACCGCACCTTTACTTGCTACAGATACCGGGAAAACCCCCAACTCCGCCATTTCTCAACATTCAGTAATCAGCGAAGCAGAAAGCGCATTAGTCGCACTTGGCTACAAACCTGGCGAAGCTTCAAGAGCCATTTCCGCAATTCCAATAACCGATGATACCTCCAGTGCACAACTGATACGCTTAGCCTTGAAAAATATGTTGCCAGGGTAGTTCGTGACGACGTAGAGTTGTCGGTTTAATTGATTACGTCCCCCAAACTCAAATTGCGACCTAATTTATGATAGAAGAAGACCGTATAATCGGTTCCCAAGGCCAGCCACAAGAGGAGGTCTTGGATCGTGCTGTCCGTCCCAAAAGTCTTCATGACTACGTTGGCCAGCCTGTCGTAAAAGAGCAGATGGAAATCTTTATCGGTGCCGCCCGCAAACGAGCAGAAGCACTCGATCACACATTAATCTTTGGCCCTCCGGGCCTGGGTAAAACCACACTCGCAAATATTATTGCCGCCGAAATGGGCGTTAACCTAAAAACAACTTCTGGGCCTGTGCTTGAAAAAGCAGGTGACCTAGCCGCGATGTTGACCAACCTGGAGCCGAATGACGTCCTATTTATCGATGAGATACATCGTTTAAGCCCGGTTGTAGAGGAAGTCCTATACCCAGCAATGGAAGACTTTCAGCTCGATATAATGATCGGGGAGGGACCCGCCGCGCGCTCTATAAAGCTTGATTTACCGCCTTTTACCCTAGTAGGTGCTACAACTCGTGCTGGCCTACTGACTTCACCGCTACGAGATCGATTCGGAATTGTACAACGGCTTGAGTTTTACAGCGTTAAAGATTTGACCCATATTGTCAGTCGCTCCGGGCGTTTAATCGGTGTAGATACCACTACTGAGGGCGCTTTGGAAATTGCTAAACGCGCGAGGGGAACCCCACGAATTGCCAATCGCTTGTTGCGCCGCGTACGGGATTATACAGAGGTCAAAGCCGACGGACAGGTGAACGCCGAGACTGCAGATAAAGCCTTGAATATGTTAAATGTTGACGAGAATGGCTTTGACCACATGGATCGGCGCATGTTATTAGCGCTAATCGAAAAATTTGCCGGTGGCCCTGTAGGTGTGGAAAGTCTAGCCGCGGCTATTAGCGAGGAAAGAGGCACAATCGAAGACGTATTGGAGCCTTTCTTGATTCAACAAGGTTTTGTTATGAGAACACCTCGCGGACGTATGGCGACACAACTTGCTTATGATCATTTTGGCTTGCCAAAACCATCGACGATAAGTCAGCATAAGCATCCCGGTATTTAACTCATTCAGGGTGAGAGCTTCCATGGCGAACGAATTTTCTATTAATTTAAGGGTCTACATCGAAGATACTGATGTCGGCGGCGTGGTATATCACGTCAATTACCTTAAATATATGGAGCGAGCTCGGACAGAATATCTAAGAGCTTTAGGCAGCGCGAAAGCAGCCGTCTTGGCTAACGGTTCGCTTTTTGTAGTGGTTTCTGCAAATATAAACTATAAAAGGCCCGTCTGTTTGGATGATGAACTTGTTGTAACAGCAAAGGTTATTCAGCAGGCGCGCACGTATTTGGTGTTTGAACAAACCGTTTTACTTGATGGTGTGAATATCTGCGAAGGGCAGGTGAAAATCGCCTGCGTAAATGCTGACAGCTTTCGGCCGACGGTGATTCCATCCGATATTGCAGCGGCTATTAAAAACTAACTAAGGCAACAGCGCATTATGAATCAAGAGCCAATGTCCATTCTTTCCCTTATTGTCAACGCAAGTCTGGTGGTTCAAGGTGTTATGGCCTTGCTGATGCTCGCCTCAATGGCTTCGTGGGTGATGATCGTCCAGCGCGGTCTTTACCAACGGCGAGCATACAAAGCTTTCCGGGCATTTGAAAAATTGTTTTGGTCCGGTGTGGACCTTACACAGCTTTACCGTAAAGGTAACCCAAAGGCCGAAAAAAATGAAATTGACGGGATCGAAAATTTATTTCGATCTGGGTTTAAGGAGTTTTCGCGATTACAGCACCAAAGTGGGGTCGATCCCGACGCAGTAATGGAGGGTACGCAGCGGGCAATGCGGGTGGCACTCTCGCGTGAAGAAGAAAAGCTTGAAACGAGTCTAGCTTTTCTTGCTAGCG
The DNA here is from genome assembly GCA_002746115.1 of Alteromonadaceae bacterium. Taxonomy (GTDB): domain Bacteria; phylum Pseudomonadota; class Gammaproteobacteria; order Pseudomonadales; family Cellvibrionaceae. The sequence goes on along the minus strand of NVXL01000032.1, from coordinate 42,732 downwards.
TGGCTTCGGTTAGTCCATATATTGGGTTATTTGGTACAGTGTGGGGGATAATGAACTCTTTTAGAGGTTTGGCCACTGTGCAGCAAGCGTCATTAGCAACCGTAGCGCCGGGGATCTCCGAAGCATTGATCGCGACCGCAATGGGCTTGTTTGCAGCAATACCTGCGGTGCTTGCGTATAACCGCTTTGCTGCACGAGCGGAGACTTTAAGAAGCAGCTACGAGACGTTTGCAGATGAATTTTCTGCGATATTACACCGCCAAGCACACTCAAATTAAATAATCACGGACGTTTTATGGCTTCCTCAAAAAAACGTAAACCTCTGGCAGAAATCAACGTTGTTCCGTACATTGATGTTATGTTGGTATTACTGGTTATCTTTATGGTAACTGCGCCCCTATTGATGCAGGGTGTTAAAGTCTCGTTGCCTCAATCGCCGTCCGCACCTATCGATCAACAAGAAGATGAGCCAGTCATTGTCTCGGTGAAAAAAGACGGTACTTACTATGTTAACCTCGGTGCTAAGCCCGAAAGTGCCAAACTCCTTAGTGAAATTACAAATATCGTCGCGAAAGTACTGAGGCAGAAACCTAGTACCATGATCTTGGTCTGGGGTGACCAGCATGTGGAATATGGTATTGTCGTGAATCTTATGAGCGAATTGCAAAATGCTGGAGCGCCGTCCGTCGGCTTAGTGACTGAGCCGCCGAGTTGATTGTGGCGGATTACATATGCAACTAAGCAGAGATTTAATCCTTCCGATTGGCGTAAGCCTTGGCATACATCTCATGTTGGTCGGAGGACTTTATTTTGGTTGGCCTGCGTCACCAGAGGCTGAAAGGCGCGTGATCCCGAAACATATAAACGCAAAGCTAGTTCAGCTAAAGCCTAAGGCTGTGACGAGTAAGCCTAAAAAGCGTAAGCCTAAAAAAGTAGATTTGACTGCGAAAAAGAAAGAGAAGCAGCGCCGCGAACGTGAAGCCCAGAGGAAGAAGAAAGTCGCAGCGCAAAAAGCTAAAAAGGCGGAGGACGACGCGGCCAAAAAGAAGGCACTTTTAGACGCTGAAAAAAAGAAACAGCTAGCGCTTGACGAGCAAAAGCGAGCGAAAGATTTAGCCGTCAAGGAGCAGCTGGCTGAACAGGAAAAGCTGATGCAGGCGCAGCAGTCTTTGGAGCAAGCCTTACTTGATGAGGAGGTGCTACTTGAGGCCGAAGAGCACGAAATTGAAGCTCAGTCCTACATGGCAGCTTTCGCGCGCCGAGTAGGAGCAAACTTTACTCCACCTCCGTCAGCACGCACAGGTATGACATGTGTGCTGGATATTCAGTTGGTTCCGACTGGTAGGATTGTAAGTGTTAACATGAACACCAGCAGTGGTGATGACGCATTCGACCGGGCAGCAGTGCAAGCGGTGAAAAAGGTGGATGTTTTTCCTGAAGTAAAGGAAATGACACCCGCGGTGTTCGAAGAATATTACCGACGATTTACATTCATATTTAACCCCCAGGATCTCCGATTGTGAAATTTCTAGCCGCTCATGCTAAGTACCTATTTTTATTGCTGTTTTGTATTTGTAGCAATACCGTTGCAGGGTTAACAATCGAGGTAACCGAATCGGTGCAAAACCCGACGCCGATCGCCATCGTGCCGTTTTCGGGAGAAGCCTTGTTAGAGGAAAACCTGTCCGCAATTGTCACTGCAGACCTAATGCGTAGTGGCTTATTTGCGCCAATCCCGACGGCGGATATGCTCTCCCTGCCGAGTACTGAAAAAGAGATCTACTTTCGTGATTGGAAAGTACTAGGTGTCAATTACCTACTCATMGGACAGGTTAACAAGGTAAGCGAAGGCTTTGTTCTAGAATATTCCCTATTTGACGTCGTCGCACAAAAACGAGTACTAAAAAAGCAGGTACGCGGCGGACTAAAAGCGTTACGSGATATCGCTCATGCCGCAAGTGACCAGACTTACGAGGCTATTACTGNAATTAGAGGTGTGTTTTCAACCAAAATTTTATATATTGAAGACCTGGGTGCTAGCGAAGTACAACGTTATCGCTTAATTAAAGCCGATGCCGATGTTGCACGTGATAAGGTTATATTTCGTTCGAGCGAGCCCTTGCTGTCGCCATCTTGGTCCCATGATTTAAAACATGTGGCTTATGTATCTTTTGAAACAACACGGCCCGCAATTTTTCGCCAAAATTTAAAAACAGAAGAGCGAGAGCAGCTTACAAATTTTAAAGGCTTAAATGGTGCACCGGCTTGGTCACCTGATGATAGCAAAATGGCTATGGTGCTTTCTAAAGATGGTAATCCTGAAATTTACGTACTTGATTTACAAACTAAAAAATTAGATCGCATCACTCGACATTTCGCAATTGATACCGAGCCGAACTGGACTGCAGACGGTAGCGGTATTATTTTTACCTCAGACAGAGGCGGAAGCCCTCAAATATATCATATAGAGCTTGCCAACAAGCGTATAGAACGCTTAACCTTCGAGGGCAATTATAATGCTCGCCCTCGAGTGTCTCCGGACGGACGCGCTATGGTGATGGTTCACCGAGAAAAGAGTGTATTCCATATCGCGTGGCAAGAGCTAGAGAGTGGTGATTTACGGATTCTGACAGAAACGAATTTGGATGAATCCCCTAGTATAGCGCCTAACGGTGCCATGCTATTATATGCAACCAAATATAGAGGGAAGGGCGTACTTGCTGCAGTGTCAATGGATGCTGGTGTTAAGTTCAGGCTACCTTCTAAGCGCGGAGATGTACGTGAACCTGCATGGTCTCCGTTCATTAACCAATAATTAGATTCTTTGTACAAGTCACATTTTGGGGTAAATACTATTATGATCAAATCTTTAAAGCTCTTCTTAACAGCCTTTGCGCTTGTCGGTTTTTTAGCAGGTTGCGCTAGTAATGGTGACAGTGAACAAGGTGGTGAAGACTCAAGCACAACTACAACCACCGACAACACAACTACTACTGACACTGGCGGATCGGATGACCAGAACATTGACACGACTGATGTAGATGTGGATCCTCTAGAGAATGTTGACTCAGTATTCTATTTTGAATTTGACCAATCTATCCTAAATTCAGCGGCGCGTGCAGCTTTGACTGTTCACGCTGAAGTGATTAAAAATACGTCGAACGCCGTTCGTATCGAAGGCCATGCCGACGAGCGCGGTAGCCGTGAATACAACATGGCTCTTGGTGAGCGTCGAGCTAATGCCGTTAGAGACTTCCTTGTGCTACAAGGTGTTAGTGCTAGCTTGATCGAAGCGGTTAGCTTGGGCGAAGAAAAGCCTGTTGAAAGTGGAAGCTACGAGTCTTCTTGGTCACGTAATCGTCGCGCCGAGATCAAATAAGTTCATTTAAGTTATATCAGATCGAAGCCAGGCGTCATCGCGACGTACTGGCTTTTGTCGTTTTATAAGCCCAATACTGTTTTTTAAACCGTAAGGTACCTACTGTGCTCAAAATCACAACCTTCACCAAATCTTGCGGTGTTTTAGCTGCTTGTTTTTTTTGGCAGAGTGGCCACGCCCAAGTAGACGTGGTTGACCGTGAGTTACCTGCTGATGCTAATCATAGCGATGTCGTATCTGATACTGGTGATGCGTCAGTACCCACCAGCAGTAATCTTGCTGAGTTGTACTATCAGGTACAGGTTCTGCAGAACGAAGTTCAGCAGTTACGCGGCATAACCGAAGAGCAGGCGCATGAGCTCAAGGGCTTGAAGCGGCAGCGCCTAGATGACTACATTGACCTTGACCGGCGCATCGCAAATTTAGCACAGCCCGGTGCTACAGGCAATGAAACAGCTAACACCGGCAAGCCATCTAATCAGGCAAATGATCGTAACTTAGGCAATGGGGCTTCGGTTTCTGGCAAGCCCCGATCAACGAGTTCAAGCGGGAATGAGCTAACGAACTATCGTGCGGCTATGCAGTTGGTTTTAAAAGAAAAGAAATATGACGAGGCCATCCCGGCGCTTAAGCAGCACATAACTGATTTCCCTTCAGGGAGGTATGCCGGGAATTCACAGTATTGGCTGGGTGAGATTCATTTACTGCAAGGCAATATAGAATTAGCACGAGAAAGCTTCGCAGTGCTATTAAGCCAGTATCCTGGTCATAGCAAAGTCCCTGATGCCAAATACAAGCTAGGAACAACCTACGACCTCCTAGGCGATAAGGTTCAGGCTAAGACTTTACTTGAAGAGGTCGCATCGACCTCGAGCAATGCGGCTAAGCTTGCAAAAGCATACTTAGCGAAGCATTTCACACAGTAATCCATTGCATGCCAAGCGATTTCTTAGAACCCCTTTTTATTAGATAACATTGTTCATCGTAAATACATTATGACTACAAAAAAAGCCGTTATCCTAAGCTCTGGAGGCTTAGACTCGACTACTGTAATTGCAATCGCGCAAAGGCAAGGCTACCAATGCTATTCGCTTAGCTTCGACTACGGCCAGCGCCATAGGGTCGAACTAGACGCGGCTAAGCGCGTTGCAGAGACCTTAGGTGTGGAGGAGCATAAAGTTGTCTCGCTTGATCTGCGGATGATCGGTGGTTCAGCTTTGACCGACAATAGCATTGACGTGCCTGAGTTGGGGGAGATGGGCGATGCGAAAATCCCTGTCACCTACGTCCCGGCAAGAAATACCATATTTCTTTCAATTGCCCTAGGTTGGGCGGAAGTGTTAGAAGCTAGCGCTATTTTTATTGGCGTGAACGCTGTCGATTACTCAGGTTACCCCGATTGCCGCCCTGAATATTTAGAGGCGTTTCAGAGCATGGCAAACCTTGCGACCAAAGCGAGTGTTGAAGGGCGAGAGTTGACGATCTACTCACCGTTGTTAAAGCTAAGCAAAGGCGAAATTATTCAACTAGGGCGATCACTTAACGTGGATTATTCGATAACAGTCTCGTGTTATCAGGCGGATGATCAAGGGCGTGCTTGTGGTAAATGCGATAGTTGCCGTCTTCGAAAAGCAGGTTTCGAGGCAGCTGAGGTCGCAGACCCGACCCAATATATTAATTAATGGCGAAATTTAGATAAAAAAACTTGCTTTTTCCATGTAAAACATTAGTATATGCGCCTCTCGGATCAGCTAGAATATTAGTTCGTGATGAGGGAGTTGGTAATACAACAAGGGTCGTTAGCTCAGCTGGTAGAGCAGTTGGCTTTTAACCAATTGGTCACTGGTTCGAATCCAGTACGACCCACCAATTAAGGCATCTTGAATCCACGTAATTGACGTGGCTCGGAATGCAGCAGTAAGTTAAGTAATTGAGAAGATAACAGCAACTTTGGTATCTTCGGGGCGGACGACGCAGAGCACTTCGATAAGTGCCGTATTGTATAAACAAGCGTCAATCATAAGGATGTAGAACAACAAGTTTATGGGTCGTTAGCTCAGCTGGTAGAGCAGTTGGCTTTTAACCAATTGGTCACTGGTTCGAATCCAGTACGACCCACCATATTTAAAAGGGGACTTTAAGTCCCCTTTTTTTATTTTTGATTTATGTAAATTTCCTCCAGTATATCAGCATGCATCGCGAACATTCACCGCCACCTAGATTGTCATCGCATGCCTAGCAAAAAGGTTAAACCTAGTGGGTGATAGTAATATGACAAAGGAAAGTGATTCGCCACAGGCACTCGTAAGAGCCCACCTTAATGACACTTTGTTTGCACCGCATAAATCTCCGGAAAATACCGAATCCCTAAGAGCCTCGATCAAAAGCCTGCTTAAGCAGAATAACGCCGCGTTAGTTGCACATTATTACACCTCACCTGAAATACAATCGCTGGCTGAAGAGTCCGGTGGCTGCGTGGCTGACTCCTTAGAAATGGCGCGCTTCGGTAAAAACAGTAGTGCCACCACTTTGATTGTTGCTGGCGTAAAATTTATGGGCGAGACCGCAAAAATACTCTCCCCTGAAAAAACCGTATTAATGCCGACACTGGAAGCAACATGCTCATTGGATTTGGGCTGCCCTAAAGATGACTTTGCAGCGTTTTGTCGCGAGCACAGTGATCGCACCGTGGTCGTTTATGCGAATACCTCGGCAGAAGTCAAAGCCTTAGCTGATTGGGTGGTGACATCTAGTATTGCTGTAGATGTTGTTGAACATCTACATGCCAAGGGCGAGAAAATTCTTTGGGCGCCGGATCAGCATCTAGGTAACTATGTGGCGAAGCAAACTGGCGCCGACATGCTGATGTGGGAAGGTTCCTGTATTGTGCATGAAGAGTTTAAAGCTAAGGGGATTCTTGACCTCAAGAGTATTTACCCCGATGCCGCTGTTTTAGTGCATCCTGAATCACCTGAAGCTGTGGTAGAGCTTGCTGATGCTGTAGGTTCGACCTCCCAGTTAATCAAAGCCACTGCGACTCTGGATAATCAAGAGTTTATCGTTGCCACGGATCAAGGGATTTTTTATAAAATGCAGCAAGCTTCCCCCGGCAAAACGCTGCTCATTGCACCGACCGCCGGCAGTGGCGCCAACTGCCGAAGTTGTGCAAATTGCCCTTGGATGGCAATGAATGAACTAGAAAACCTACAAACGGTTTTTGAGCATGGTAACAACCAAATTTTTGTCAGTTCCGATCTTATCGAGCGCGCGTTAATACCACTCAATCGTATGCTCAACTTTTCAGCGTGACCCCTTTCGGATGTATAAACCTTATCTCTGCGGTATGAATCTGCTAAAGTTGTCGGTGTTAGTGGGCTGACGAATATACGGGTAAACTTTTAGCAGCGTCAAATTCTTATTTAGCCATTCCAGCGAGCGAGCTTTCTTATGCATGAACGTCATCGGATGCAATATCTAGATGCCATGGGCATCGATACGTTCGTGCCGCGTTTTGTGCTGACAAATTGTCAAAAACCCACACAATGTCAGTTACCTGAACCCTTAGAGGTTCCCGGGGCGCTTACTCAAGGTGGTTCGAATGGTTCGCGCTTAGGTGATATACTTTCACCTAGTGCGGAGGTTGAAGGCTCGCCAAGCAAGGCTTCCAGTCAAAACCCTGCAGCTGATACTAGCGTTCAAGCCAAAGGCTCACTTCGGTCCGTTAGTGATATTTTAGATACCACCAGTAAAGCGATCTCAAAGACGCCTCAGAGCGATACAGGCTCACCTGAAATTGCAGCAGCAGACGCACCACCTCCACCTGAAAACGCCGAGTTTAGTCTGTGTATGTGGCGCATGTCTGAGGATCTCTTGGTGATTGATTCTCACCGTGCAGGCGCTGCTTTGCCAACCCATGCACTGCTGCAGAACATCTTGCGCTGTTTTAATATTCAACAGCCGATGCCTGCTGCTGAGTGGCTCAAGTGGCCGCCAGAGGTGAGCTATAATCGTGACCAAAGTTGGCTTGCCGCCTGGGAGATGGTAAGCGGTTTTCTCGATAGCCGATTATTAAACGCAGGTACATCAAAGCGCATATTACTCTTCGGTGAAGATGCTTTTCGGGCGGTAAGTAATGAGAAGCCCGATACTTCGCGGTATTTATATAAGCCATATTGGCTTGAAAGCTTGGAAGCTCAAGCCATGGTCTTGCCCAGTTTGACCGAAGTGCTGTATGACCCAAGCTTAAAACCCCCTACCTGGTTAGCCTTACGAGTGCTTTTTTATGGAAAAGCGGACGAGCTGAAATAAGGCGCTAACACAAGACGCGATCAAAAATAACCTACGATCTAAGATGACTCATGATCCAAGATAACTATTGTTCAGACCAAAGTTTTTGCCTGCCTGACGGGCAGCTTTGTTATATTAAGCCCTTTGACGAGCATAGTTTGCCGGATATTCTTCGCATCGAAAATAAGGTCGATTCGCACCCCTGGTCGCAGCGTAACTTCTCAGAGTCCATCGCATCCACCCATATTTGTCGAGGGGTCACGTTAAACGATCAGTGGGTCGCATATGCTGTTTTCTCTTTGGCGGCAGACGAAGCTGAATTGCTCATACTCGGTGTTGACCCAGCCTTTCAACGCCAAGGCATCGCATCGATGTTTCTCAGCTCAATGGAGACTGAGTTGCGGGTATCGGCAGACGAGATGTTTCTTGAGGTTCGCAGCTCGAACTCGCGCGCAATTGCACTTTATGAAGCTTTAGAGTTTAACTGCATCGGTGAGCGTAAAAATTATTACCCTGCGACGCCGCAAGTACCACTCCATGAGAGTGCGAGTAAGGCTCAAGCGAAGGCGGCTAAATTGTCGTCAAAAAGGGAAGATGCATTAATCTATGGTAAGCGAATTTCGGAAAATTTATGCCTTTAGGAACAACTAATACGAGGGCCGTAAATACGGCGCTCACTCAGGGATCGATTCCGGCTGCGCTGTATCGAATGTCGTGGCCGATGGTCGTTGGTTTATTGGCCACGATGTCATTTAACGTTGCGGACGCATTTTTTGTCTCGGGTCTTGGCGAGCATGCCCTGATCGCCTTGAGCTTTGGCTTTCCGATTGTAATGTTGGCTATCTCACTGTTTATTGGTCTCGGTGCTGGCGCTTCTTCAGCAGTGGCTATTGCCGCAGGAAAAGGTGATGAGAACGAAGTACGAGCGCTAGTGAGCGACGGCCTCTTGCTCACGGCGATTATTACAATTGTACTTTCTGTCATCGCAATGCTGACCATAACCGAGTTATTTACGCTGTTAGGTGCAAGTGCGCAAGTGCTTCCGTATATTCAAGACTATATGTTGATTTGGTATGCGGGAGTCTTGTTCTTTGCTGTACAGATGGTTGGCTTCTCTTCCATGCGCGCCCTCGGTAATACGGCCTTGCAAGGCAAGGTGATGATTGGTACAGCACTACTGAATGTCGTGTTAGATCCCATACTTATCTATGGCTGGGGTGTGGTGCCCGCCCTAGGCATCAAGGGCGCTGCAATAGCGACACTTGCGATGCAAGTGCTAAGCGCAGCTATCGTGCTCTACTATATGCGCGTCAGAATGAACTTGCTGATTAACCCCTTTCACAAAACACGTACTTTCCAATCTTGGAAAAAAATTCTACATGTCGGTGTGCCTGCCATGGCGACCAATATGATTATTCCCGTCTCCGGTACACTGATCGTTGCTATCGTGGCCGCGCATGGCGAGCAAGCCGTTGCGGGTATTGGTGTTGCCGGGCGAATCGAGGCGGTGATGTTAGTCACTTTCTACGCATTATCGGCTGTAATTGGGCCGTTTTGTGGGCAAAACCTTGGCGCCGGCAATTTCAAGCGCCTTTACGCGGTACAGAAAACTTGTCTAGTCTATTGTATGGGTTTTGGATTGTTTGGAGCACTTATACTTGCTGCGTCTGGGGCATGGCTCGCGTCTTTCTTTAGTGATCAAGCGGATGTGATTAAAGCGGCGCAGTTGTATCTGTTAGTCGTGCCGATCAGCCATATGGGGCACGGAGTAGTGATGTTTGTAAATGCCTCGTTTAATGGACTACGTAAGCCTATGCCGGGTATGGCCATCTCCACAGCTAGGGTAGTGGTTTTACTGTTCCCGCTCATTTGGTTGGGGCAAGTGTGGTTTGATTTCACTGGTATTTTCGTAGCGATATCGGTCGCGAACTTAATTTCTGGACTTTACGCGTACTTGTGGGTTCGGCGGACAATCCGTCAATTAGAGCTGGAGCATACGTGCAGCGTGTAATTGGTGAATCTACCGCCTTGGCGGATATGCTTGACCACGCTTCACTAGTGGCGGGGCTTGATCGCCCGATATTGGTGATTGGCGAGCGAGGCAGCGGTAAAGAGTTGGTGGCCGACCGCGTGCATTTCCTTTCGCCCCGTTGGGGGAAGGAGCTGCACAAAGTAAATTGTGCCGCGATCAGTGACTCTTTACTTGATAGTGAGCTTTTTGGCCATGAAGCCGGTGCCTTTACCGGCGCGATAAAGCTGGTGAAAGGCCGCTTTGAGCGTGCCCATGAAGGCACTTTATTTCTAGACGAATTGGGAACCATGCCACTACGGATTCAAGAAAAATTGCTTCGTGTCATTGAGTACGGTGAGTTTGAACGTTTAGGTGGGCAAAAAACGATTAAAGTTGACGTGAGGATTGTGGCCGCCACCAATGCTAACTTACTTGAGATGGTCGATCAAAATCAGTTTCGCGGCGACTTACTTGACCGCTTGGCCTTCGATGTTATCCACGTGCCGCCGTTACGCCACCGTATTGACGATATTTCGATACTCGCAGAGCACTTTGCGACACGTATGTGTTACGAAATGGGCTGGGAGTATTACTCGGGTTTTTCAGCAGAGGCAATGGAGCAGTTAGTGCAGCATGCTTGGCCTGGGAATGTCCGTGAGCTTAAAAATGTGGTTGAGCGTAGCTTGTACCGTTGGGGGCAATCGGATGATCCCGTCAATAAGGTGATTATTGACCCCTTCAATCAAAGCTTAGCTCGGAGCACTATAGGGAACACGCAAACCTCTGATACACCGCAATCGACCTCAATCGAGTCAGCTCATACGCCTGATGGCGAAGAGCGGAATGGCGTCGACACGCCCGGGATTGATAAATCACAAAAAATGGACTTTGAAGCCTCAGTACGTGATTATGAGATTCGACTGATTAAAGCGGCCTTATCGGCGTGCCAGTATCGCCAAAAAGACGCCGCAGAATACCTATCACTCACTTATCATCAATTACGGGCGATGATCAAGAAGTATAAGACTGAGCTTAAATAATCGCTAAACAGTTTTTGGCATACAAAGCAACAACTTATCCTATAAATACGCCCATACAACAGAACTTAATATAGGTTTTAAAATTTTTAGTCAACATTCGTATGAATGCTGACTGGCACTCCTCGGACAGACCTCTAAACTTATAGGTAATAATTGAATTGTCTGAAGAGGCGTGATTTTGGGGTTATCTGTTGTAAAAAATACACCTCGTAATACGGTTATTCTTGATAAAGCCGGTATTATTTGCGATGTACATTTGAATTTATCTCGCTCAGAGGACACTCTGGGTTGGCAAGGTGAAGAGTGCCTGATCGGGCATAGCTATATGGATATCCATACCTTTCACGATACCGAAATAGCGCCTATTTATGACGGTATTCGTAGCGTTTTGGCCGGGAAGCGCGACTGCTTTAGCCGTCGCTTTGTGATTTTCGGCGAGCGTAAAAGCCTTACTTATGAGTTAAAAGCTGAGCACCCAGACTTAGATGATGATCATGTCGAATTGTGTTATCGCAAAGTAGCAGAATCACTCTCCACGGAAGAGGAGTTGCTTAAGGACACTAATATCAACGAGATGTTGTTTAAGCAGATCGGCGTTGGTGTGTTGTTTCAATCCAATAATGAAGTCATCGTGCTGGCGAATAATACCGCCCAGCGTATTTTAGGGATGAACCAATCTGCGATCCGCAAGGTGAACCGTGATAACTTACCTTGGCGTGTTGTTGACGCCAAAGGTGTACCGCTCTCCTATCGCGACCATCCCGGCGTCACAGCACTCAGAACCGGGAAAACGCAGCACAATGTCGTACTCGGCATTGCCAATGTCATTGATCGCTACACTTGGTTAAAGGTGAATACCGAGTTTGTTTACTGTGCAAAAACGGGCGAACGGCAAGGCGTATTAACATCCTTTTTTGACGTGACTGAGGAGCGGCGTACCAAGGATGCCATACAGTCCTTATCAGATCGTTTTCAAGTCGCCATCGATAGCGCCGAGCTTGGTGTTTGGGATTGGTCGCCAACAGATGCCTTGATGATCTGGGATTCGAAAATGTTCGATATTCACGGTTACGGGGAAGACAAAACGCAAACGCCAATGGGGGCGTGGCGGCGCTCACTTCATCCTGAAGATAGACGCTTGGTTTTCTCCCGGTTAAAAGAGCTACTCAAAGGTAAAAACAGCGGTAGCATCGAGTATCGACTTATCTGGCCTGATAATACCGTGCGCTTTGTTAGCAGCCAAGCACGGCCGATTCGCAATCTCAGTGGCAAAATTTCTCGGATTGTGGGGGTTTCTCGGGATGTTACCAAAGAGGCTTTGGCGGAGAAAAAGCTGCGTGAGTTAGCCTACACCGACCCGTTAACCGGCTTGGCTAGCCGAGCCGGTTTTTATTCGCGCCTTAGCGAAGAGATTGCCAGAGCCGATACTTATGGCTATACCGTCGGCGTACTAATGGTTGGTTTAGATCGCTTTAAAGATATTAACGAAAACTATGGTTATGAAATTGGTGACAAAGTTTTAAAGGAGATCTCCAGCCGCTTATTACAGAGAATATCGGATTGCGGTTTTGCTGCGAGAACAGGGGGAGATGAATTCTCAATTATCCTACCTCAGCTCCAAAGTACGGACGTTGCTAAGTCTGAGGAAGCCGTTAAATTTCGTGCTAGCCTGATATTGCATGGCATAGTTGAGCCCTTACTGTTGGGGAGCGGGTTCGTCATTAATATCAGCGCATCTATTGGTGTTAACGTCTACCCGAAAGGCGGCGAGACTGCAACGGCGCTTTTACAACACGCCGGCCTTGCAATGCATCATGCTAAATCATTTGACGCGGACAGTGTGCTTGCTTACAGCTCCGAGATGACGGCACGCTTACATAAAAAGTTTAATTTTATTTCATTAATTCGCAATGCCATTAAAAATCAGGAGTTTGAGTTATATTATCAGCCCATTGTTGATTTGTCTGATCAACAAGTTTTGGGTTGCGAGGCATTAATCCGTTGGCGCGGTGCGGATGGTAAAATGATCTCACCGATGGAGTTTATTCCCATTGTTGAAGAGATTGGTCTGATATATGAACTGGGATGTTGGATAAATCGCACGGCGATTAAACAGTGGCACCTTTGGGCACAGAGCGCACCCGACTCACCTTTGCAATATATGTCGATTAACGTCTCGCCTCATCAGCTTAAGAAAGATACCTGTGTTCAGGAATTTATTGATCTTGTGAATGAATTTGGTGTGGCGCCGGAGTCAATACAGCTTGAAATCACTGAGGGGACTTTTTTATCCGAATTTTTAGATGCTGACTCGGCGCTTAAACGCCTTGCAAAAAATGGATTCCGCTTAGCCATTGATGATTTTGGCACCGGCTACTCGTCGCTTGCATATCTTAAGCGCTTTAATGTCGATGTGATTAAAATCGATCGTAGTTTTATTATCGACATCGAGCATGATCAGAGTGATCAGGACATCGTTAGTGCAATATTGGCGATGAATAAAAAGCTGGGTTTCAAAACCATTGTAGAAGGCATTGAAACCGAAGCGCAGGCGAGAATTGTAAAGTCACTGGGTTGCGATTATGTTCAGGGGTATCTTTTCGGATTTCCAGATACGAGTGAGAATTTTGCAAAAAGCTATGTTTTACCTGAGCGCTTAGTAAAACTTAAAAAGCACATCTAAATATAAGCAGAGCTAAACATAAGTAGATCTAAATAAAATCACTGGCTAACACGCAAATAAGGTTAAACGGTATTTAATTGGTATAGGTTAATCAATATTGTTTAACCTATACCGATACGGCGTATCAGGATTAATAACGTGGATCGTATAACGAGTCTCTAAGCTCTTGCTCAAAATTAGTGCTTAATGGCGTTTTTGTATGGCCACCTTCCTGAGCTAGCTCGGCAATTTTCACCGCAATTTTCACCGATACTTCACGAATCTCACTTAATGGTGGATATAGACAGCCTTGGTCGATTTGGTTTTGTGAAACCATACCTGCCAAGATGTTCGCCGAAGCAATTAACATATCGTCATTAATCTCTGTTGCACCGCAAGCAATCGCGCCAAGCCCCAGACCTGGGAAAATATAAGCATTATTGCCTTGCCCTGGGACTTTCATTTTGCCGTCTACGTATACGACCCCAAATGGACTTCCGCTAGCAAAAATGGCACGGCCATCGCTCCAGGCGTAAACATCCTCAGCTGTACATTCAGCGTTTGATGTCGGGTTGGATAAGGCAAAGATAACTGGGTCGTCATTTAGTGCGCTCATCGCTCCGATAATTTCACGTGAGAATATTCCCGCAGCACCAGTGGCGCCAATGAGTGCATTAGGTTTGTAGGTATTTATAGCCTCAAGAAAACCCATGCTCTCATCTTGTTTGGCGAAAGGTACGACATGAGACGGGATGGCATTTCGGTTTTTGATCACCAAGCCACTTTTATCGACAAAAGTCACCTGTCGGTAGGCTTGCTCCTCACTGAGGCCTTCATTTTGTAAGGCTTTTATTAATAAATGCCCAATACCGGTTGCGGCAGATCCCGCGCCACAAAACATAAAGCGCATTTCTTTTAGTCTCTTACCGTTAATGCGGGTCGAGGCGTAGAGCCCTGCAAGCGCAACAGCCGCAGTGCCTTGGATATCATCGTTAAAACAAAGTAATTTGTCGCGGTATCGCTCAAGCAATGCGACCGCGTTTGGTGTGGCAAAATCTTCAAATTGTAACAAGGCTTTGGGGTATTTGATTTTGACAGCGTTGACGAACTCGTCGATAAAACTGTTATAGGCTGCACCGCGGGTGCGGCGTTCGCGGCTACCGAGGTACATCGGGTCGTCACGGTAGGTGTCATTTTCAGTGCCAACATCGAGCACGATTGGTAGGCACTGTTCTGGGTGAACTCCGGCGCAGGCGCAATAAAGCGCGAGCTTCCCAATTGGAATACCCATGCCATTCGCACCAAGATCACCAAGGCCTAAAATGCGTTCGCCATCGGTGGCGACGATTAGCCGAATATCTTTTTCAGGCCAGTGATCGAGCAGCTCGCTAATATTCCCTCTGTCATGCAAAGAGATGTAAAAACCACTGGTCTCGCGGAAGATACTCGCGAACTCCTGACAGGCTTGTCCCACGGTTGGCGTATAAACATAGGGCATTAGTTCGTGAATATGGTCGATTAATACGCGGTAAAATAAACGCTCGTTACGTTTTTGTAAGGCCGATAAAAATACGTAGCGATCGATATCATTCTCTTGTCGTCGTATATTGAGCAATGCGCGATCGGCCTGTTGATCCATCGTACATACGATGGGGGGTAATATTCCGCCTAAGCCGAGCTCTTTACGCTCTTCAAGTGTAAAACCAATCCCTTTATTTAAACGGGGGTTTTTAAGGTAGCGCATACCGTTGTCTTTCATTTTAACGGTTTCCTGTCTTTTGAGTGATCGAGAAAATGGGTTGAGTTGTAAGCGAACCAATGTTCGCCTAGAGGACTTGCCCGCTAGGTTTTTTCGGGTTTGTTAGTAATCACAAGCGGTGTGTAATTTTGACTTTCGGGCTTGGGTAACTCTTCTAGTTGGGACACTAGCTTTGCTAAAGGTTCTCGCAGTTTAGGGTTGGTGTTTCTTTTTTCCATGGGGTAAATTTGAGAGCGAAAGCGTTCAATGTGAAATAGTAGTTCTTGCATCATTAAAAATACATCTTCAAGTTCACGATACGCATGAGTGAGCTTGTTGGTAATTACTTGGTCGAGCCAGCGCATGTATCCTTCGTTAATCATTTCCGCCTGGCTCATAGAGGCGTAAATATGTAACGCAATATTTTGAATCGCATACAGACGCGCGTTATCGTGGCGAACCCCCACGTCGGCTAAAAATGTTTGGGTGATCTCGATAAAATGTAAAACGTTTTTATGCTGATGCTTAAGTTGCTTCACAAAGTTAGGTACGTCTTCTTCCGATACCGTGCATTGCTCGGTGCGACTACCAGGCTCTAAAAATGCAATTAAATCCGATACCGAAGAGCCGTGCCTTGCCAGCATGTTCATTTGGATAATCGGAACGGTATCACGCAGCGTGAGTTTTCTCGGTTTAAAATGTCTTTGGTAGATTGCGTGAATACTATCGAGTAGGTTGATTGTTTGCCCTGCCCAAGACAGTTGCTTACCGACTTTTCGAGCCGGAAAACCACTGCCATCCATGCATTCATGATGCTCTTGTACCGCTCGTGCGGTCTCTTTTGAGATACCCGTGATTGTGCTGAGAATTTGGTAGCCTAAATTGGGGTGGGATTGAATAAGGCGTTCATCTTCGTCGCTAAACTCATCCTCTTTACGCACGATGTCTGGTGCTATATCCATGTAGCCGATGTTTTGGCAGAGGGCGGCGGAGAAGGCGGCTTGCTTAGCCTTATCTTCAGCCCCACTACGTTGCAACAAGGTCAGTATCATCCAAGCGCTAAATAAGGCTTGATCGAATACCTGAGGGAACAGAATTGATAAAGCGGTTAAGCGTTGAGGGATAATATCTAAGCGACATATATTTGCGCAGCAGCGTTCAATATCCTCGTCAATTTCTTGCTGCTCGTAGAGTTCACAATAACTAGGGTCGAGCCGAAGGTAGCCTTTGAAAACAGAGGTCAGTTGATCTGCATCGAATTCATTTTCAATTTTGACAAAATACTCTAGCGATTTAGGGAGCGCATTTTCCGATAACACTTTGGCTGCTTCGTGGTCAAACTCCGCGCCACTTTTTAGGATTATCCTGCCTTTCGAATTGAAAATATGGCATGAGGCACTTACCCGCTGGGTTTGATTTATTAGGGCTAAGTGCAAGGCGTATGTGTTCAAAACGGTGGCCTCATAACGATCAGGTTTGGGACGTCTAGTCCACGGTATCTTTAGGTGCTTATATTTTTAAGCATAGCGCAATACCTGCACGCGCACAGATTTAAAGCTTGGAGTCTTACTGCTTTGGTCAATATGGGTGGGAATGAGTCGGTTAGCTTCAGGGTAATACATCATTACATTGCCACGGTGAATATCGAAAGGGCGCAGTTTTAAGTCCATGATAATACCCACCTCGGACTGCACGCTAACCCGCTGTCCGCTTTGCAAGCCCTGTTGGCGGATGTCGTCGGGATGCATTAAAACGACCTTGCGCGAGGTCTGGCCGCGATAGCTGTCCTCTTCATGGTAAATAATCGAATTAAATTGCCCCTCACTGCGCACGCTGGTCAAATAAAAGGTGTCGTGTTGCCAGCTAGGTAGGGGGTGATGAATGAACTTGGCGAGCTGATTCGGTGTTGCAAAGCGGGGTTGATGTAATATGCGACCATCAATATGAAACTCTTCTTTGTTGCTTTCGCCTTTGCCGAGTTTACGGAAGCCGGGAACCACTTTGGCGATGAGTTCGCGCACCGTTTGATGTTGGCGCAGCGGTTTGAAATCAAAGTGTTCTGTGGGGATTACCCGCTCTGCGATGGAGCAAATTAGGTCGCTCTCCGCCCGCAGCTGTGGAAACCGGTTAATCCCGCCATCGCTGCGGCGAACGAAGTTAAACATCGATTCTTGAGTCGTGGTTTGCTGCTCTTCATCACGTACTCGGATAGGTAATATTAAACACTCTTGGTTCACGCTTTGAACATGCCCCGTGTTCAAGGTGGAATTAATAAAACATTTAAACGGGATATTATTCAAGGCTTCGGTAGCAAAGCTGGTATCGGGGTTAGAGGCTAGTAGGTTTCCGCCCAATAAAAACGCAAAATCCATATTGCCTTGTTTGGACGCTTGGATGCAGGCCATCGTGTCGAGCCCTGGCGTTTGGGGGAGTTCACATTGTACGGCGGCTTTGAGTTGCTTCTCCGCTTGGGCTTTGAGTGCCGGAGTAAAACCCATGGAGCCGGTGCCCTGAATATTACTGTGGCCACGCAGGGGTAACAAACCAGCACCCGGGCGCCCAATCATCCCACGACTTAGCGCGAGCGCTACCAAGCTGTGTATATTGCCCACGCCGTGAGTGTGGTGGGTGAGCCCCATACTCCAACTGAATATCGCGTTTTTAGCTTGGCTGTAAATAGTCGCGAGCTTTTCGATTTGCGCTTGGTTAACACCAGCACTGTTGACAATATCTTGCCAGTCGAGCTGACTAATGACTTGCTGGTAATCGTCAAAACCTTCGGTAAATTGGCGAATAAATTCCTGATCTACGGCGTCTTTTTCGATGAGTGATTTAAGCACGCCTTGCATTAACGCAATATCACCACCGATGCGAATTTGCAGGTATTCAGAAGCGACTGCTTCGCCGCCTTTAAGCATTGATTGCCAATCACTGGGAGAGGCAAATTTTACCATTCCAGGCTCTTTAATTGGGTTGATCACAATTACCTGTCCGCCGCGCCGTCGGCACTTCAATAGCGTTTTAACAAAGCGGGGGTGGTTCGATGCGGGGTTCGCACCAAAGACAAAGATACAGTCTGCTTTGCCGATATCGTCATATTCAACCGTTGCGGTGCCGGTGCCGATGGTTTCGGTCAAGCCGACCCCTGAGGCTTGGTGGCAGTAGTAAGAGCAGTTGTTAATATTGTTGGTGCCGTAAAGACGTGCGAGCAATTGTAGGCAGAAAACCGCCTCGTTAGATGATCGACCAGAGGCATAGAAAAAGCTGCGGGCAGGGGGAGTGTTTAACAGTTTGTCACTGACGAGTTCAATCGCCTTCTCGTAGCTTACGGGGCTATAATGGGAGTCACCGGCTTGTTTATAAAGTGGCGTCGCGAGGCGGCCGAGGTCTTCCAATGCTTTACCTGAAAGCTGAGCCAGTTCACTAATAGGGCGTTCAAAAAACAGGGTATTGGCAATGGCTGGGCGAATATCACTCACATGTGCCTGGATATTTTTATTGCAAAACTCCAAGCCCTTTTTAGTTTCGTTATACCAGCCGCCATTTTGACCACCAGTGCCAAAAGCGCAGGCTTTACAGGCATTTTTGGAGCGTAAACTTTGATACAGTTTTAGCGGGCCTATGGCTCTGGCATAGTTGAATACACTACGTATTGCTTTAAACCCGCCACCGATCATGATGCACCCTATACCTTTACCAATTTTAGTGTTTATGCGTATACTCTGCGCCTATGAATCATACACCACTGGACATCCTCCAACACACCTTCGGTTATGGCAGTTTTCGTGACCGACAGGCCGATATTGTTAATGCCGTTTGTCAGGGAAAAAACGCCTTAGTGGTGATGCCCACCGGTGGTGGTAAGTCCCTGTGTTATCAAATTCCAGCCTTGGTTCGTCCCGGTATAGGCATTGTAATTTCGCCGTTAATTGCTTTAATGCAAGATCAGGTGAATGCACTTAAAGAGCTGGGGATTCGTGCCTGTTTTTTAAATTCGACTTTAAGTTTTCCTGAAGTTCAGCAAATCGAGCGCGACATGGTATCGGGGGGGGTTGACCTCGTTTACATCGCCCCAGAACGCCTTAATAAACAGCGTACCATTGATCTGTTAGCACGCGTAGATATTGCATTATTTGCTATCGATGAGGCACATTGCGTGGCTCAGTGGGGGCACGACTTTCGAGTGGATTATCTGCGACTCGATATCTTAGCTCAGTACTTTCCCTCGGTGCCTCGGGTTGCTTTGACTGCGACCGCCGATAGCCGCACTCAAGAGGAAATTGCGAGCCGTTTAACGCTCGATCAAGATGCTTGGTTTATCTGTGGCTTTGATCGGCCAAATATTCAATATCATATCCGTCAAAAAAAGCAGGCCAAAAAACAACTCATCGACTTTATTCGCAATGGCTTTGAATCTTGCGCTGGCATTGTGTATTGCTTATCACGTAAACGAGTAGAAGATATTGCCCAGTGGATGCAGCAGCACGGCGTGCGCGCCTTGCCTTATCACGCCGGTATGAGCCACCAATTACGCCAACAGCACCAGAATATCTTTTTGCGTGAAGAGGGCGTGGTCATTGTTGCCACCATTGCCTTTGGTATGGGCATCGACAAGCCTAATGTACGTTATGTTGTGCACATGGATATGCCGAAAAGCCTAGAAGCCTACTATCAGGAGACCGGCCGTGCGGGCCGTGATGGAGACCCTTCCACCGGGGTGTTATTCTACGGCATGGAAGACGTGGTGAAGCTTAGCCAAATGGCTGAGAACTCCGAGGGTGACGAGACGTTTAAACGGCATGAGCAGCAGCGATTAAACGCCATGCTAGGCTTATGCGAGATGATTACCTGCAGGCGGCAAGCATTGCTACGCTATTTTGGTGAACAGCTTGAAGAGCCCTGTGGGAATTGCGATAACTGCTTGATTAAGCCTAAAACCTGGGACGCGACTGAGGCGGTGCAAAAAGCCCTTTCCTGTGTTTATCGCACTGAGCAGCGTTTTGGCGCTGCGCATGTGATTGATGTCTTGCGTGGTTCTGATAACGCTAAGGTGAAGCAGTTTGGTCACGATAGGCTCTCTACTTATGATATCGGCAGTGATATGTCTGTTGATGCCTGGCGAACGGTTTTTCGTCAACTGGTGGTGATGGGGCATCTACAATTATCGTCAAGCGGTTACGGTAATTTGATGTTAACGGAAAAATGTCGCGGTATTTTACGGGGTAAGGAAAAAATCTACCTACGTGAAGAAGACAAAAGTACTAAGGCGATTAAACGGAAAGTTAAAACCGTTGCTTCGCCTGATGATATGCCGCTATGGAATGCCTTACGTGCCTTGCGTAAAGAGTTAGCCGATGAACACGGGGTGCCGCCATATATTGTATTTAACGACGCTACCTTAAAAGATATGATTCAGCTTCGTCCTAGAACGAAAACCGAATTTTTAGTGGTTAATGGCGTCGGGGATAAAAAATTGGAACAGTTCGGTGCTGAATTTTTAGCGGTTATTAGCGAGTATTAGGACTCGTATATTAAGTCCCCACTGTTTTCATGACTGTTGTTTTCCAGGTTATTGCTTTCTAGACAACACCGGCACCGCGTCGTTGTCATACTCTTTCAGTGGCAAAGTAATATGAATACAGGTGCCTTCCCCTTCTGTTGATTCGGCTTCAATGTGGCCGCCATTTTGTTGTAACAAACCGTAAACAATCGACAGGCCTAAACCGGTGCCTTCACCGATGGGGCGGGTCGTAAAGAAGGGGTCAAACATACGCCTGCGGGTATCTTCTGTCATACCGACACCGTTGTCACAAAACTCGATAAGTACTTGATCCGCTTGGCGTTTTGCGACGATCTCAATAAGTCCTTTACCTGTCAGTTGCTTTGATTCTTGGTTGAGTATAATGGCTTGGCAGGCATTTATCATGATATTCATAAATGCTTGAGTCATTTGAGCGTAATGGCAGTTGAGGGCAATACCGGGCTCAAGTTCAAAGCTCACGTCAACATAAGTACCGTAGTTGGCTTTAGTGAGATTAATGCAAGGTCGAATACATTCTTCGACGGTAATGTTGCTAAATTCTTCACTTTTTGCATCAGCAAAAGCTTGTAAATCCCCGACAATACGCTCAATACGGGTGGTGCCTTCAGCCATGATATTGACACTATCCTGCAAATTCTTAAAGCGCTGTTCAAATGCTTCGACAATGTCTTCTTCTGGTGTATCTTCGAGTAAGCCTGTAACAAACTCCTGAAATTCACGCACGTCTCGCTCAAGGTTAAAATTACCAAGATTGGTATAGTTCAAGGGATTATTAAACTCGTGAGCTAAACCGGCGACGAGGTGAGCTAAACCCGCCATTTTTTCCGATTCCACCAGTTGAGACTGGGTTTGCTTTAAGCGTTTGTGCTCGGTTTCCAAGCTGTGTGTGCGTTGGCGTACCGCGCTTTCGAGGTTACGGTTTACCTCCAGTAGCTCACTGTGCAATTGAACGCGGGATAATAGCTCGGTTTTACTGACCGGCTTATGAATAAAATCGTTACCGCCGACTTGGAATCCAAGCGTTAAATCGGATTCTAATTTATTGGCCGTAAGGAAGATAACCGGCAGCTCTTGAGGCGCGTAAATTTGACGGATATGCTCGCACACCTTAAACCCAGACATGCGCGGCATCATAATATCGAGCAATACTAAGTCGAAGACTTGATCACTCTCTATTAAATCAACCGCCTCAATTCCGCTGGCGACTTGAGTGACGAGGTAGTCGTGCAAACTTAAGTGGTTAATTAAAACCTGTCGGTTGACCGGGTCATCATCGACCACCAAAATATGCATACGCGCACTGCTGCGTTGACGAACCTCCCCACTGACGACTTCAGTCGTACTGGTTAATGCCTCCAGCATGGCGGTACTAGGCTTGAGGTGGTGATTATAATCACCTCCGTTGAGTGTCGGGATTTCTCCCTCCTGGCTCGCCCCAGCTAAGGGGAGCGTGAAGGTAAAGGTTGAACCCACGCCCAGCTTAGACGAGACGGTAATATCGCCACCGTGTAATTGTACGAGCTGACGTGAGACGGCAAGCCCTAAGCCTGTGCCGCTGTATAAGCGTTCTGTGGAGCCTTCAACTTGCTCGAATAGCTCGAACACACGAGAGGTTTTATCTTCGGCGATGCCGATGCCCGTGTCCTGCACACTAACATGCAGGTGTTCACCTTTGACTTCCGCTTTAAGCGTCACCGAGCCTTGGTCGGTAAACTTAATCGCATTGCCAATTAAATTGTGCAGAACCTGTTGCAAGCGATTTTCGTCGGCAAAAGCATAGGGAAGATTTTCAGCAAGCGTGTTTTCAAGCACCAATTTCTTATTGCCAATTAATGGTTCGGACAGTTTAAGTACAATATCGGCTACGGCATGAAGGTCAATCGCTTGTCGGTTGAGTTTAAGTACTTGATTGCGCATTTTAGAAAAATCCAAAATATCGTCAACCAAATGACTGAGTCGCCTACCGCTATTGACTATCATGGTAAGATTTTTCTTGGCCGTCTCGCTCAGCGCACCGCCTGCGCCCTCTATTAGAGATTCCGACAAACCTATAATTCCGTGTAAAGGCGTGCGTAACTCGTGTGAGGTGTTGGTGAGAAATTCATCTTTTAGCTTGTCAACCTGTTGTAATTTTTTAACGACAACACGCTCTTGCTGGAGTAAGGCGCGGCTATAAGCCAGCCGTTGCTTTAAGGTATAAATAAACCAAGCCAGTAAAATAAGCACTATCGAAGTATATAAAGTGTACGCCCACCAAGTTTGCCACCAGGGCGGTAAAATGATGACGTTTAATTGGGTGTCTTGTTTACTCCAAAAGCCATCGCTATTAGCGGCTTTTACCCGAAAGCGGTATTTACCTGGGTCTAAATTGGTATAAGTGACATTGTGACGTTTGTCGATATAATTCCATTCTTTATCGAAACCGTCCAAACGGTAGGCGTAAGAGTTTAGCTCAGAGATATGATAATTAAGGGCTGAAAACTCAAAAGAAAATACGGATAAATCATAACTTAAAGTAATATCTTCCGATAACCCAACCACTTGGTGCAGCGGCCCGGTAATGGTATCTGGCTGAACGGATTTATTGAATATTTGAAAATCCGTAATAAATACTGACGGCAACGCGGTATTAGTATAAATATTCTGTGGCTTAAATAAGGTCAGACCTTTGGTGCTGCCAAATACAAATTCACCGCGTTTTGTCTTAGTAAATGCCGGGCGATTAAACTGGTTGCCGGGCAATCCATGGCGCTGATCATAAATTGTGAAAGTATCGTCGTCGCGGTTTAGGCGTGCTAGGCCATTGCCAGTGCTAAGCCAGAGGGTATTGGTGGTGGGGTCTTCAATAATACCCACAATAGTATCGTCAGGTAAGCCATGGCTTTTTTGATAAAAGTGCTCTTGCTGCATATTGCCATTGAAGGCATATAAACCTTGATTGGTACCTACCCAGATATAGCCGTCTTGTGATTGTGTAATGAGGTTAATTCGCTCGCCACTGAGCAGCTGAATATTTTCGTGCTGACTGGTTGTGAGGCGCTCGCCACTATGAATATCCAAGACCTGCAAGCTCTGCACGCCGCCCACCCATATGCGGTGGCGACGGTCCTCAAATAAAGCAATTTGAGTTTGGTCGTGGTTTTTGCTATTCGTATCGAAAGCGATTGGCTCAAACTGTTGGTTGATACGGCGGTATCGATATAAACCCAAGTTGGTTGCCAGCCAAACGTTGCGTAAGGAATCTTCTAGTATTCCCCATATTTGCGCATCGACAAGGGGGTGCTTGCGGTGCATCTTCGGGAGGTGCTCAAAATCTTCACTTCCGGGGTTTAAAACGCTAAGGCCCCCACGCCAGGTGCCTACCCATAGAACGTTTTCAGAGTCGATCAGTAGGCTAAGAATGGAGTTGGATTGCAGTTTTTTGGGTTCACCAAGAGACTGTAAGTAATGCTTGACCTCTCCGGATTTTCGATCGATATGGTTGAGTCCATATTCGGTGCCCACCCATAATGATTCGTCTTGCCCTTCTACCACTGAGAGAATTAAATTACTTGTTAAGCTGTTGTCATCTGTTTGTAGGTGACGATAATTATTAAACGCATATGCGTAATTATTTTGCATCGCGACACCGCTAGGGAAAAATCCAAACCACATATTCCCCTGCGTGTCTTGGTGCACATAGCGGGTGCGGTTACTGGGGATTGAACGGTTATCGTCGGGGTCATGGCGGAATAGTTTAAATTGATGCCGCTTAGGGTCAACGACAGCAACACCGCCGCCGTCGCCATCCGCGGCATACCAAAGATTATCATTGTTGTCGACGATTAAGTTGTTAATGCTGAAAGAGCCACTTTTACTGGTCGCTATTTGTCGCTGCTGGGTTATTTTTTCATATAGCGTGAAGCCGTCCATTGATGTCGTTTTTCGGAATATACGACCGTTCTGGGTGATTAACCAAATGGTATCCTGGCTATCGCTGTCCACTCCAGTCACGCTGACCGTTCCTGCTTTTTCAAGCGGCGTATTCGTGCCAGCTGTTAGCGGGTAGTACTTAAAAATTTGATTTACAGGGTTAAAGCTGAATATGCCAGCGTGCTGATTGGTAAACCAGATTAAGCCTCGCGAGTCTCGATGTGCGAGGCGAGCCCAAGAGCGATTTGGCGTTGTTGAGATGGGAAGGTGAATTTCAGAAGGCGGCTTGTAAGCCGCAAAATTGCCAGTTGAGATTGAGAACTGGTATAAACCATCAAAGGTGCTTAGCCATAAACTGTTATCGACGCCTTGGGCGATACCCGCAACTACCATGACGCTATTATCGGTTTGTTGTGAGCTTGGTGGGTGAAAGTGGGTAAAGTTATCTAGCAGTGGGTTATAGCGATTGAGGCCATTGCGCGTCCCGACCCAAAGTTGTTCGTGTTGGTCGACAAACAAGGTGTAAATAAAATTTGAGCTTAAACTGCTGGCGATATCTTTGTCATTTTTATACAGCTTTACAGTATAACCGTCGTAACGTGCTAATCCATTTTCACCGCTAAACCACATGAAACCGTGAGTATCGCGCACAGCTGAGGTGCCGCCGCCAAGTAAGTTGATGGTGTTGTTTAGTATTTCTTGGACACGTAAATCTCTTGTGACGCTATTACTGCTTTTGTTGTCGGCTTGTGAATTGATAGCGGCACTTGTTTGTGTGTCGGGTATTTGTGCGTTGGCTATTGATGCCGCCCCTAAAAAAAATGTCACAGATAAGAGTGCCAAGGATATTCGCAGCATGACTCGATGTATCTTGTGTATGGCAATAATCATAGGGGTGTCGATTATGTCTGTGGGCTAATTAGACGTTAATTAGGCGTTAATTAGAAGTTAATTGTGTCAGTTAGAAGTGGGAATTCAATTTGGAAATCGCTGCCTTTCCCCAGTTCAGAGTTGACCTGAATACTGCCATGATTACGCTGTATTATCTGATACGAGATCGACAAGCCGAGACCCGTACCTTCGCCTTCCTTTTTAGTGGTAAAAAAAGGATCGAAAATTTTAGGTAAAACCTCTGGTGGAATACCCGGCCCATTATCGCAGATGTTAATGCGTAAATTCCGGTCGACAATACGCATATAAATACTTAAGCGATAAGTTTTGTGTGATGAGTGAGCTGCAGTATCGGCACTATTAGCTATGAAAGATTCTGCGCCTACAATTGCTTGGCAGGCATTCACCATCAGGTTCATAAAAACTTGGTTTATTTCGCCTGGTGAGCACAGGATAGCGGGGTTATCTTCGATTTTACAGTCAATCTCTATCAGACTTTTATAGCTGCTTTCAACTAGATACAGGGTACTGAGTAGGCCTTTTTTAAGCTGTGTTCTTTGCAGTTTTGGGCTATCACGCCGTGCAAAAGTACGTAAATTGTTAACAATACCTTGGATACGCTCGGTGCCGTCATTGATAATATCTAGATCCTTGGTTAGTATTTCAATACGTTCGGATAGAGCCTCAAGCACGCTTTGATCTGCGTTATCCCCCGCCAAGGTGATCAGAAATTGATGGAAGTCAGCCACCGCCTTGCTTAAATTAACCGCAGAGCCTCTGGTGAAGTGGGCTGGGTTACTTAGTTCGTGGCCGACACCGGCAATTAATACACCCAGAGAAGACATCTTTTCAGATTGTACCAACTGGCTTTGCATTTGCTTCAATTCTAGGTGTTGTGTTTGGAGTTTGTTGTGGCTTTTTTGTAAGTCGTGTGTTTTTTCTAGCACAACATTTTCTAACTTTCGACTGACCTGAGACAATTCAAGCTGTGTTTGAAGTCGCGCTAAGAGCTCGCTTTTGAGAATTGGCTTGGTCAAATAATCATTGCCGCCAGAACTAAACGCGGCTTCTAGGTCGCGGTGTTGATTTTTTGCTGTTAAAAATAGAATCGGTAAATGATGTGTCGGGTATTTTTGGCGTAGCGTTTGACATACTTCGTAACCAGAAATTTTTGGCATCATTACGTCGAGCAATATTAAATCAATATCATGGGCATCCTGCTGCTCAAACAGTGCGAATACTTCAGCGCCGCTTTCGCATTCACTGGTACGGTAGTGATGGAAGCCTAAAAAATTGAGTAATACTTGGCGGTTAATCGGATCGTCGTCGACAATTAAGATATGGTATTGTTGATGTTCAAAGTCCGCCTCATCTGTACTTAAAACACTATTCCCCTGAGTTTGAAGTTCACTTAGTCCTTGAGTTTGAAGCTCACTTAGTTTGGCGATCTGTTTCAGTGCACTGGTATTATCATCCGGTGTTTCTAAGAGTATTTCTTCGCGTTGTGTTACCTGTGTTTCCCCGCTATTAGCCCGCAGGGGTAGAGAAAAGCGAAACTCAGACCCCTCACCGAGTGTTGAGCTAAGTGCAATACTCCCGCCGTGCAACTCAACAATGGCCTTAGATACTGCAAGCCCCAAGCCACTTCCGCTGTATCCAAGTTCAGCGGAGCTTTCGCTTTGCTCAAAGGAATTAAATACACGGTCGATGTTATCGGGAGAGATGCCGATACCGGTATCTTTGACACTGACCCATAACATGGTGCCTTTGGTATAGGCCTGTATCTCGATGCTGCCTTCTTCGGTAAATTTAATCGCGTTACCTAATAAATTGAACAGTACTTGTTGTACGCGATCCGTATCAGCGCTAATCGTCGTGAGCTTCGGGTCGATCTTATTAGTTAAGCGTATTTTTCTATTACCGATTAATGGCCGTGATAAACCCAAGGTCAGCTCGGTTAATGCATGAATATTGACAGTTTCTTTTTTAAGGTGAATCGTATGTTCTTGGAGTTTCGAAAAATCCAAAATATCGTTGACCAAATTAGCCAAGCGTCGGGCACTAACCGCAATCATTTCGAGGTCATGATTAGCTTTGCCCGGTAAAGCTCCAGCGGCGCCTTCAAGTAATGATTCAGATAAACCGATAATGCCATTGAGAGGTGTGCGTAATTCGTGAGAGGTATTGGCTAAAAAGGCATCCTTAATTTTATCGACTTGGCGTAACTGAACATTCATCTGGTGCTCATTTTTGGCGCGTCTACGGTTGGCGAGGGTATACAAAAGGAGCCACATTAATGCGCCGATAATAAGTGCGTACACACTGTAGGCCCACCAGCTTAACCACCAAGGTGGTAAAATTTTAATATAGATTGGCGCCTTATGCTGATGCCACACATCATTGTTGTTACTGGCTTTCAGGTGAAAAACGTACTTCCCCGGGTCTAGGTTGGTGTAGCTCGCTAAACGGCGATTACCGACGAATTGCCAGTCTTTATCAAAGCCTTCTAAGCGATAGGCGTAGTCTACCTGTTGCGGTAATTGGTAATCTAAAGCCGCAAACGCGAATGAAAACACCGAGTCATTTGGGGTGAGCTGTAATTGCTTGGTGGTGCTTATCGATTGGTGCAGTGGTGAGCTGGGAACACCGATGCGAACGCTTTTATTTAATATCTGAAAATCGGTGATTTGTAAGCGCAGGGGAGTGTCGTTTTGATATTGCTTTGTTGGATCAAGAACGGTTAAGCCGTCGGTACTGCCGAATACAAGTAGCCCCGATTGAGTGACCGCGCTAGCGTTACGTGCATGAAGGTCGCCAGCAATACCATGGCGCTGTGTATAGTTATCGGCGCTAGCCGTTTCGGGGTCAAAGCGGCTAATACCCCGGTTAGTGGCGGCCCATATAAAACCTTGCTTATCTTCTTTGATGGTGACCACGTTAAGTGAGGGTAATCCGTTCCGGGTGTCGTATTGCTGAATGTCAGTGAGTGCTGGATTCAATACCACTAAGCCATGACGACGCGTAGCTAGCCAAATACGTCCAGATTTATCTTCAGCGATATCTTGAACTTCCATCGCTTCAATCAAGCGTTTATCGTCGCCTCGATGGTGATAGCGAGTAAAGGTCTCTTGTTCTTGGTTCATCTGCCAAAGGCCGTCTTGAGTACCAATCCACAAGCGGTTTTTACTGTCCTCGAATAGAGTACGGACTAAGCCGCTGGGGCGTTCTATATCCACTTGCGGGCTGTACCTGTAGCTGGTGTACTCGTCTCGAGCTGAGTTATAGCGGTTGAGACTGAAGCTCGTGCCTATCCATAGGTCGCCCGCGCTACCCTCTAATAAACTCCATATTTGACTGCCTGCGATGCCTTTGGAGTCTTCAGAGCTTCCATTGCTTTCTTTCATGCGAGCAAAGGTACGTGTTTTTTTATCGAAGCGGTTCAGTCCGCCCATCCATGTGCCCACCCAGAGATTCTCATGGCTATCTTCGAGCACCGAAAGCACGGGGTTAGTGGAAAGGCTGTTAGGGTCATTCGTATCGTGTGCAAAGTGCTCAATATTGCCGTTATCTAAATCCAAATAATTCAAGCCGTTCTCCGTGCCTATCCACAGCCCGCCTTGTTGGCTGGCACTGACGGCATTCACGGTATTATCCGCGAGAATCGTTCGACCTTTTTTATTGTTGGAATAGGTCATAAAAGAGGAGGCGGAACGGTCGAGTAGCGTCAGCCCTTTCGGGTAATGCCCAAACCATAGGTTTCCGGTACTGTCTTTAAAGCTATGTCTGATTTTGTCGTTAGGAAGGCTGTCGAGTTGTTTGTTGTCGTTTTTGACGTGATCAAAACCGTCTTGTTCTGGGCGATAAATATTAATACCACCACCTTCAGTGCTGACCCAAAGTTGACCCTGATCGTTTTCAAAAATACTGCTAACGGAGTTATTGGATAGGCTATTGACGGTGTTTGGGTCGTGCAGATAGCGGGTAAATCGATCGTGTTCATGATCGTAACGGTTTAATCCATAGCGGGTTCCGATCCAGAGGTTTCCGTGCTTATCGTTGTACATCGTGTTGATACCAGAATTACTGATACTGCCTTCCTTTCCGTCAAATCGATAACGTTGGAAACTTTTTTCTTTCGCCATATACCGGTTAAGCCCATTGGCTGTACCGACCCAAAGATTGCCTCGTGTATCCTCGTGCAGTGCAAAAACGGTGTTGTCGCTGAGACTGTCCTTGGTGTTGGAGTATGTGAAGGTTTCGCTAGGGCTTGCATGCTTGATGTGATCTATCTTTCCAAGATCGGAGGAGTAGCGTTTCAGACCCGTTCTTAAATTGCCGACCCAAAAAGCCCCGTCGCGGGTTTGGGTGATGCACCAAGTTTTATCTTCATTGAGGCGGATAAAGTTGTCGAGTTCGCGATGGTAGCGGTTAAGACCTTTTTGAGTCGCGAGCCACAACTGCCCTTGTTGATCGATAAGCATATCAATGACGGTATTATCGGACAAACTTTTGGGGTTGTTACTATCGTGGACGTACAGCTTTACCTCATAACCGTCATAGCGGGCTAAGCCGTTACTGCCCGAAATCCAGATGAAACCAACGGGGTCTTCAATTACATCCCAAACCTCACCAATCGCATCAATGGCTTCAGATTCGATACTCCGGAAACTGTAGTGCTGTGTATTGTTGGGCTGTGTATTATTAGGAGATTGGGCATGCGATGGCGCCATCATGCTTACCAGTATGGGCATGATCAGGCACATCCATAGGTAAGACGGCGTTGGCTGGGTGCACATGCTACTTGGTTCTATCGGCCGACGTGAGGAACTGATTAAGGACGCTGGTGATGTTTTGGATGGCGATGGGTTTGCTCAGAAATTGATTCATTCCGACCTTGAAACACTTGGCTCGGTCGCCTTCGGAGACGTTGGCGGTAACAGCTACAACTGGCGTTCCACTATTGAGGGGGCAGTTATTACGGATCTGGCGAGTAGCCTCCAAGCCGTCAATGACTGGCATCTGGCAATCCATAAATATAAGATCGGCGGAGTTCTTCACACACCAATCGATGGCTTGCTGACCATTGTCGCAAGTGCTCACTCGGCACGAGAGCTTCTCCAATATACCTTTGAGTATCATCTGATTAACGTGGTTATCTTCAGCGATTAAAATATGGCAGTGGGAGAAGTCTAACCTTTCGTAATCTGAGCCAACGGGTGTTGCCGCGAGGCTTAACTCGATTTGCTTATCAAGGTTATCCGTTGTTGAGTTGCCCGTATAAGCGGTGTTCGCTTGGGCTTTTGATGTATGAGAAGAGTCTGCATCGGGTCTTCTTGATTCCACACGGACAGGCAAGTTGACCGTAAAGGTGCTGCCTTGGTTAATGCTTGATGTGAGCGAAATGGTACCGCCCATCATTTCGATCAGGCGTTTCACTAAGCTTAAGCCAATACCCAAGCCTCCATATTGACGGCTGAATGAGCTATCCGCTTGCTTAAATAGGCCATAAATGTCGTTATGTAAATTCTCATCTATACCAATACCGGTGTCCTGAACACGCAGGCATAGCACATCTGGCGTATCGTTCTTCTCCTCGTTTTTTTCTTGGTTGATGCTAACGTTGAGCGCAATAGAACCTGTGTGGGTAAACTTCACCGCATTGGATAACAGGTATTTTAGGATGGTTTGAATTTTTTCTATATCGGTATTTAACTCCATGTTCTTCGGGAGTAAGCGATAGTTGAATTCGAGATTTTTGTTGAGGCACTTCTGGTGATAGTGCAGGAGCAGGCTTTCGAGTTCGCGGTTAAAGTTGGCGCGTTCGGATTTTAACTCGGTGACGCCTGCCTGAAAAATCGTGAAATTTAGTATGCTGTTGATCAGACCCATCATGTGCTTCGTGGATTCTTCGATCAAACCTAGGTTTTCTTCCAAGTTTTCATTAGCTGCATCCATACGAATGAGCTGAATACCACCCTGGATACCATTTATCGGTGTGCGTAACTCGTGATTGATTGTGGCGATAAACTCTTCTTTAACCCGCTCGCTCTCCTTGGCTTTGATGCGAACTTCCTGTAGCTCCACGGCTCGCATTACCGTCATCAGCATTTCTTCGGGGACGATAGGCTTGGAGATAAACTTATAAATACTGGCTTTGTTGACCGAGTCGATAATGGCACCCATGTCTGAGTAACCGGTCACGATGATACGAATGGTGTCGGGGATGATCTCAATGAGCGCTTCAAACAGTTGTACGCCACTCATGCTCGGCATACGCTGATCGCTAATGATAACTTGCAGTTTGCTTGGATCATCCATATTGGTAATGGTATCCAAGGCTTCTTGTCCGCTTAAGCAGGTAATGGTTTCATATTTCGAGCCCAGAGTGCGTTTAAGCATACTGAGGTTATGAGCTTCATCATCTACGAGCATCACAAGAGGTTTTTTCTTCGGCGCTTGTAAGGCTTTTTTCAGATTTTTCTTATTAAACATGAATGCCCTATAGTAACAAGCGATAGCCTCTTATTCTTTAATAAATTAAGTATAGGGCATAAGCACGTGTACCATGATGTAAGTTTGGTATATTAAATTGTTTTTTATAATAAAAAAATAATTAACATTATGATGTTGTTCAAGTTTGCGTAAGTATACCCATAGTTTGCCAAGAATAATACGCAGTGCTCAAGAAAGAAACATTACAGCCTTGACGTGCGGAATGATAGTGAATTTCCGAGCTCGCCAGCCAGCAGTATCAGTAATTATATGCTAAAAATAAGAGAGTGATCGCAATGATCGAATTACTTAATTGCTGTAGGAGTGGCACCTGTGAACGAGCCCGATGTTCGCCAACTGCAGCAAGCGCTGATGGCGTCGCAACAACAATTGGATGAGAGCGAAAAACGCTTTCGTGACATTGTGGAGATGAACCGCGATGCCATGATCGTTCTTGATCAAGAGAACCATGTGATCTACGTGAACCAATCAGCCGTTGAGCTTACCGGAGACGAGTGCGGCAACATCTTTAGTCATCGCATACCCTTAGCTATGGTGAAGGACGTTGATACTGAAATTGTTATAAGCAATAAGCTGTCCGATAACGTGCCTGTTGAGGCGAGGCGGCGGCCAATTCAGTGGTCTGGTCGGGCTGGCTATTTAGTCACTCTGCGTGATATATCCGAGCGTAAAAACGACCATAACGAACTTGCAGCCTATGCTAAAAACCTGACCACAAAAACCCTGCAGCTATGTGAGGCTAACAACGCGCTTAAAGAGCAGCAGCAAGCGATGGAGGCCTCCAAGTTACAGTTGGAAGTCTTACTTAACTCCGCTGGTGAAGGTGTGTTGGGGGTGACCCTAGATGGATATATCCATTTTGCTAATCCAAAGGCCTGCAAAATATTAGGCTCAAGTGATGAAGTTTTACTTAATCGTAAAATTCAAAGCCTATTTGTACTCAAAGATGAGGACATTGACCGGCTAAATGCGCTTGCAGAGTCCTCAGAGCTACCAGCGGAGGATTTAATTGATACTTGGGAGTTAGACCATATCACTCGGCTATTAGATCCGGACGATGACCAAGAGGAGCACCACGGTTATTGGATTACCGACATCGGCGAAAGAATATATATAGAATTTAGCTGCAAACCCACCATCAACGCTAAAGATGAGTGCGTGGGCGCGGTGATTATGTTTCAAAATATCTCTGAGCGAAAGCAGCTAGAAGAGCAGCTATTGCATCTAGCGAATAATGATTCGCTAACCGGCCTGTCTAATCGCGCCCATTTTCATGCGACATTAGTGCCCGCTATCGAGCGACAAAAGCGCTCCGATAAAACCCTTGCGGTACTGTATCTCGATATGGATCATTTTAAATATATCAACGATACCTTTGGTCATGATGCCGGTGATAGCGTGTTGGTGACGGCGGCCGAAACCCTGCGGAAAAGTGTCAGAAAAGGCGATTTGATTGCACGCTTAGGTGGCGACGAATTTGCGCTAGTGCTTTATGATTTGGCTGATGAGCACGATGCAGCCATAGTAGCAGAGAAAATCATTCACACATTGAAGCGCCCAATATCGATTAAAACATGGCATGTGAATATTAGTTTTAGTATAGGTATAGCGCTTTTAAGTGATGACTTACGTACTGAATCGGATCTTATCAAAGCGGCTGATACCGCCATGTATGTTGCAAAGTCAGAAGGGCGGAATAACTACAAAGTTTATTTGCCGACCATGCAGGCCGAGACTGAACAGAAGCACCGTATACATATTATGTTAAAGCGTGCGATTGCTGAGAACGAATTTAGCTTAGTCTACCAACCCAAAGTGTCGCTCACCACCAAAAAAATGATTGGCTGTGAGGCGCTGTTACGCTGGCATCCCAAAAACGCCAAAGAAGTCAGCCCTACATTGTTTATTCCGAATGCGGAAGAGTCCGGGTTGATGGGCGAAATTGGTGCTTGGGTACTCGATAGCGCCTGCCGACAGGTGAGCGAGTGGATGTTGTTACCTGATTATAAGGGACTGGTGGTATCGATTAATGTATCAGCGCGGCAACTTGGAAAAGGCCAATTTGTCGCGCAAGTCGCAGGCGCCCTAGATAAATACCAAATACCTGGCGAAGCGATTGAAATTGAAATCACCGAAACCAGTGTGATGGAGAACATCGATAAGGTGATTGATGAGCTTGAGCAAATACATGCGCTGAATGTCAAAATTGCGATTGATGATTTTGGCACTGGCAGCTCCTCACTTGAATTACTGCGTAGGTTGCCCTTGGATGTGTTAAAAATTGACCGGAGTTTTATTCGGGACATTGGTAAAGACGAGCAAGACGAAGAAATTATCAATGTTATTTTAGCCGTCGCAAAAACACTGGGTCTCGAAGTCGTTGCTGAAGGGGTGGAAACCTTAGAGCAGTTAAACTTTTTGTCCCAAGGTCATTGCGAGATTATGCAAGGCTACTATTTTGGTAAACCGGTACCGCCTAAGCTATTTGCTGAATTGATTCCTCAGGGGCGCAATGCTTTTATGGAGCACTTCAGCTGCTATCAAAAATCCGACCTTGTCACACAAAAAGCCCCGCGCTTGCATCGTATACACGGGAATACCAATGCGGAAAATAGTATTCATATCCTCGTGTGTGAAGATGATCTTATTACCGGCTATGTCATTCAGCGGCAATTGGAAACTCATGGCTTTTTAGTGGATATCGCGCTCAATGCTAAAGAAGGCGTGGCGATGTTAAGTAAGAAGGCGTACCGCGCGCTTACGCTTGATTTGGGTTTTGGCGGCCTCGAAGGTTTGGGCTTTTTAGAACAAGTTCAGCAATTACACCCAAATCACAGCTTACATGTCGTGGTGATTGCATCAAACCTGGATGATCACGATTACCAGTCGAGTTATCAATCAACGGCAATAGGCGGTTGGCTATCCAAGCCTGTGGATGGCCAAGAACTTGCTGAAAAATTCCACCAACTGATCGTCGAAGGTGGCAATGTTATAAGCACAAGCGAAACCACGACAGAAGTCGCAAAAAAGGCAAGCACCTCATGACTCAAACATTCAGCTGGTTACATCTCACTGATTTACATTGGGGTTTACAAGGGTGTGATGAATTATGGCCAAAATTATGCCAAACCTTAGCGGAAGATATTGTGACGGTACAAAAAACAATTTGTACCTCCTATGAGGCGATATTTTTTACCGGTGATATCGTACAAAATGGGGACGCATCTCAATTTAATACGCTTAATGACCGCTTACGAGAATTAAAGCAAGCCGTCGAGGCGCTAAGTTCTGAGCCTTTTGATCCATATTTTTTTGCGGTACCAGGCAATCATGACCTTGAGCGACCAGCGGCGGAGCTCGTAAGCTCAGGTGCATGTAAGCTTATCGACCATTGGCAAGACGACCCAGCTATACAAGAGGCAATCTGGAGCGCAGACTCCACCTCGCCTTATTTTCAGCTCGTTAAAAAAGCCTTTCAAAATTATCAGCAGTGGTGGGATAACTTTGACGTGTTTAAAAAACCGAAGATAAAATCAGGTTTATTGCCGGGAGATTTCTCCGCCAATTTTAATTTGGGCAACTACAAAATTGGTGTTGTAGGCTTAAATAGCAGTTTTTTACAACTCGATAACCGCCACTATGAAGGGCGTTTAGAATTAGACCAGCGTCAGATGGACGCTGTTTGTGAATCGGTAAATGACTGGCCTGCTCAGCAAGTAACGAATTTTCTTTTAACCCACCATTCGGCTAATTGGCTTTCCGATAAAGGGCTTAAAGCCTACCAAGAGATGCTAGACCCTGAGCACTTTGCGTTTCACCTTTGCGGCCATATGCACGATAGCCGCACAATGAATTTTAAAAATAATAGATCCGAGAAAAAGAGCCGAATTTATCAATCTTCGTCACTCATGGGTTTGGATGGATACAGTGTTTATGATAGAGGGGATATCACCCATGTGGTGGATCGTAGGCATGGTTATAGCGTCGGTAAGTTAACCTTTAAAGAGGGTAAGCTCTATGCGCGCTTATGGCCGAGGGAAGTTAATTTAAGGCAGCGTGCGAATCTTAAATTTGTACCTGATTTTACGATGAACTTACCTTTCGATAGCGAGGGGCGCTACGATGGCGGCACGCGAGCTGTGGTGGTGGGGGCGTATTGCGTTTAGTGGCTAAGTAGGGCTTAGTGGTTAAATAGAATTAGTGGATAAATAGGGAAAGATTGTATCAAAACCGCTCAAGTTAAGCCTAAACGGTCTTAATGCTTTCAGTAAATTAACCGATAATTGATATAAAGGTTACTCAAAAAATCGGTGAACAAGCCATGCAGGTACAGCAATCTCAACTTCATATGACGAGTAGTCATCGTCTTCAGGCCAAACATACTGAAGCCGAAGTAAAAATTGAAAGCCGTCGCCTTGACTCCGCCCAGGCCGCCCAGTCCGAGAGCATAGTTTCAGCACGTGTCAGCGACTCCGAGTTAACCTATTCCTTCGCCTCATCGACGGCGACCGCAGCCGAACAAAGCGCAGGTGTTGGTGAAGTACAGATGAGCAGTAAAGAATCCCTTAAACTTGCCATCATCGCTAGTATAAGTGGTGACGACGGCA
The DNA here is from genome assembly GCA_002746115.1 of Alteromonadaceae bacterium. Classification (GTDB taxonomy): domain Bacteria; phylum Pseudomonadota; class Gammaproteobacteria; order Pseudomonadales; family Cellvibrionaceae. Next base: position 6,150 of record NVXL01000032.1, on the reverse strand, counting down.
TCGACGCTCCTAAGTATCTCCCCAAAAATACCACGGGTGACATCACCGGCAGCCTTAGCTTTAGCGCAAACTTTAGTGCCAGCGTTGTCACCATGGCAGACTTTAGATTTGGCGCTTCGGCTGGGGCTCCTGATGGTGAAGATCAAAATGGTCAACAAATGCTCGATGTGCGTGTTCGAACCTATGAAGAGCATGAGTTCTCCAGCGTCAATATCCGTGCAAACCTGTCGATGGACGATGGCCGACAATTTGAAATCAGCATCGATCAAAAAACGGAACGTCATTATAAGGAGACCGCATTAGACGTACTCGCTCGTGAGGCGGTATTAACCGACCCCTTAGTGATTAATTTTAATGGCGCTAGCGCTAGCTTGAATTCCGAACGAACCGAGTTCGATCTTGATAGCGACGGCAAAACCGAAAGCATTGCAACCCTCGGCAAAAACAGCGCTTATATTGCCCTCGACCGCAATGGTGATGGTCAAATTAATAATGGTTCGGAATTGTTTGGCACCGTTAGTGGTAACGGCTTTGCGGAACTGGCGGAGTTTGATGATGACGGCAATGGTTTTATTGACCAAGGCGATAAAATTTACAGCCAGCTCTCTGTGTATCGCCCTGGAGATTCGTTTCAAACCTCATTTAGTGATATGGGAATCGTGGCACTGTCACTCGACTCCGTAGATTCCCCATTTCGACTTACCGACGAGCAAAATCAAACCCTCGGCCAAGTTCGTTCCACCAGCTTTTATGTGACCGAGGACGGTCGCGCAAATACCGTGCAGCAGATTGATTTAGCGGTTTAATTCCTTACCACCTCAAAGCCGAAGGCTTTTACGAGCCGGTTCCAAGAGTTGATCTGAGTAATAGCTAAGCTCAAATTGGCGATTTCTTCTTGGCTGAAAAATGCCTGTAGATGTTCATAGCTAGTGCTTAGGTTTTGCTCTGTTCGATCTTCTAGCTCTCCCTGTTCATTCAGCGCCTCGTGTTTAATCCGCGTGAGTTGTTCCGTCCACAGCAATACTGCTCGTTCCTTTGCGCTGAACTCTGCAGCGTTAACCCATTGCGTCATCGCCCCTAATTTATCGCTGCTTAGGCCTGCGCTAAGCGCCTCGCGATGATGCATATTTAAGCAATATTCACAGCCGTTTAATTGAGATGCATGGCAACGTATCAAACTGAGTAAGGGCTGATCAAAACCCAAGCTGTGTAGGTAGTCCTCAGTATTTGTCATGCTTGCCATTAAGCCTTTCGGCATATTTTTAAGGGGTATTCTTAGTGTCATTATTCGCTCCGGTTTAGTGAGGTATTTGAATTGTGATTTAAGTGCTGACCAAGTAATGAAAACAGTGTAGATTATTGCGAATGACAAATGAATTGAGCTTAAGTGCAAATCAGTTTTGCATTAATCGCAATAATTTAAGTGGTAAGTATTATGTATGTTGGGCGGGTATTATTATGTTGAACGCTACGCGAATATTTTTGAAAGTAGTGGAGCACCAGAGTTTCTCAAAAGCGGCAAAATCCCTGAATATGGTGCCCTCATCGGTCACCCGCCAAGTGGACGCACTAGAGAGGGAGCTGGGGGTGTGTTTATTAAAACGCAGTACTAGGCAGTTAAATTTAACCGAAGAAGGCCGTGTTTTTTTGGATGGCGGCGCTAAACTGGTCGCTTGCGCTGATGATATTAAAGCCTCGCTCAAGCAGGTCAATGCGGAGCCAGAAGGTACTTTGCGGATGTCAGCTTTTGAAAGCTTTGGGCGACTACATATTTGCCCGATACTACCGGAGTTCTTGGCGCGTTACCCCAAAGTGCAGGTCGAGTTGCAATTGGATAATCGGATTGTTGATTTAAACGCGGATTCGGTTGATTTGGCGATCCGTATTGGTCAGCCCGCAGATTCGAGTTTACGTGGGCGTAAGCTGTTGACGAGTAAAACGGTAATTTGCGCGACACCGGCGTACTTTCAGCGTTTCTCATATCCCCAGACCCCCAAAGAGCTAAGTGAGCATAATTGTTTGTTGATTGGGCAAAAACGGCAGAAGAATTATTGGTATTTTAAGCGTGATCACCAGAGTGAAAAGGTGCTGGTCAATGGGAATTTTAGCTCTCGTGGCGGCACGCCCATTGTTGAGGCCGTATTACACGATGTGGGAATTACGCAAATATCTCACTGGTTTGTGCAAGCCTATATTCGCGACGGTATTCTAGAGCCTTGTTTGAGTGAATGGCAATGCGCACTTAATACTGGCCCCGCAAGTGAAGTGTATTGTGTGTATCAAGACAGTAAATATATTAAGCCTGCCTTACGTGCGATGATTGATTTTTTAGCGACTCATTGTAGTGCTTAATTTACAGTCCCAAAAAACACCCACTGAAGCGAGACATTGGCGCAGTCATGAATAGTTGATCAAGCAACAAATATCATAAACGTTTAACGTTACCCGGCAAGAAGTAAGCAGCCGAAATCATCGCAACTGATGATTTCGGTTTTTTTGTTTCGACCTTATGATGGTAATTTTTATGACGAGGTTTGGTAAAACGTTAGATATTAATTTGGGAAACAGTAAAGTTGTTATGATGACAGAGTGGTAAAACCATCATAAAACGTTAGGATTCCATGATGGTTAATTTGGGAAAAAGTACGACCATAAAGTGGGCGGCTACAGTTTTGGCTGGAGCAAGCGGGGTTTGAGATTGGGACGCGGTACACTATTGAAGGTATGATAGGAGGTTGGTTTTTAGTGTGGTAGATTAAAGAAAAGCCCTGCAATGCAGGGCTTATAAGGTTTTAACTTAAATCGATCGAATCTGACCCTTTAGATTTCTACCGTATCTTTAACTACGGAGCACCGATGATTAGGTTGAACGTTTTTATTTATATATTTCTATGCTTCCAGCTATTGGTTACGGATTTAGATCAGTTTCAATAGTTAGAATATCCACTTCACTCGGAAGTAGCCTGTCTGCGATATCACTAATTTCATAACTGCTTAAAGAATAGCCCCACGTTATCACGCTACCATCTGACTTCAAAGCTGCAAACGCGGAATCCGTAGAATAGATATCTATAACATTGCTTAGTTCTACTGAACTGCTATCACCACCACTAGTATTGCTCCCCCAAGTAGCAACTGTTCCATCCATTTTTAATGCGGCAAACGCTTCACGTGTTGAAAATATCTTTCTCACATTACTCAGTTCCACGCCGCTACTAACACTGCCAAAAATTCTATTCCCCCACGTCACAACACTGCCATCGCTTTTCAATCCCGCAAAGGCACCACGTGAAGTATAAATTTCGGAAATATTATTTATTTCAGGGTTATTATGACCTGTTATCCACAAGTTGTGCCCCCAGGTTCGTACAGATCCATCAATGGTTAGAGCCGCGAAAGCAAAACTTGTAGGATATATGTCAACAATATTAGTTAACGTGAAGTCATCGAAGTTATTAGCCCAATCATTTCCCCATGTAGAAATGCTATCGTCAGATTTTGTCGCGACGAAAGCATTTTGTGCAGCATATATATTAGTAATATTATCAAGCTCGACAGAGCTACTATCTGCGCCAGCGTTAACATTCCCCCACGTTTCAGCAGTTCCATCCTTTTTCAGAGCTGCAAACACTTCTCTAGCGGAATAAATTTCAGCGACATTGGTTAAGTCGACACTATTACTATCACCGCCACTACTATCTAGCCCCCAAGTCACGACAGTGTCGTCATTTTTTAATGCCGCAAAAGCAAATGCGGTGGAATAGATTTCAACGACATCACTTAATTCAACATAGCTACTATCTCCTCCGTACACATCGCGTCCCCAGGTAACAACCGTACCATCGGCTTTTAACGCAGCAAAAGCCTCCAGGTTACTATAGATTTCAGTCACCTCAGATATCTCGAAAGTACTATTATCATGGCCCCAAGTCACAACGACGTCGTCAGCCTTTAGTGCTATAAAGCTATATGTGGAAGAATATACTTTGGTCACACCTGTTAGATCCACACTTTCGCTACGTCCACCATATCGTCCATCTCCCCAGGTCACTATAGTACCGTCTGTTTTTAATGCAGCAAAAGCTTCAGATGTTGAATAAATTTCCGTTACTTGTACACGAGAGGGAACAATCACTTTATAAGAGCTATCAGATAAGCTGGCATTGTTATTTGCTGATACATCAATGCGAATTTCTTTGTTGTAATCCTGAAATGATAATTCATATCTATCTGTCGTGGAAATAATTGTGCCATCAATAGACCAGCGATATACATGTAACGAAGGCAAACATTCGTCACAAACTATATTCACACTTAATGTTTGACCATCGATCCCACCTTCAGTCACTTCAAGCTCAGTTATCGTTGGTGGTGTTTCACGTTCATCTATGGTAGCTGGACTTTGGCCGGTATTACTACCGCCACCACACCCGGCAATTGCGCTAATACTCAATGTAAAAATAAGAATGTTTTTTTTAAACACAGAATTTCCTTTTTTTAATTTTTGAAATAGTACTTACAATATTTTTAAATTCGTTTTTTTGGCGAAATCGGCTTCTCCTTGGAAGCTCTTTACAAGGGGAAGCCGGTCTCGATTTTCCTGATAAGTTCATGCTCTGCCAAGGAAGGTGATACTATAAATCGTTTGAGCTACGGATTAAAGCGAACTGTGAGCGTAGACAAGTCCCTAGCAGCGATTTTTTAATCCGTTTATAGTTCGATGAATGCATCCGTTCCCCAATAACAAACTAATGATTGCAACAACTCACTTTCATTATATCGTGTTTTTTGTTGTTTTAACTTCTCAATTACATTCTCGATTTTCTCCTGACTCAAGAACGACGTGTAATCACTTACATTTAGCCATGCCTCAAAGGCATCGAAGTCCTCATTTGAGAATTGGTCGGGATCGAAGCTTTGAGGTCAGCAAAGTGAATTCATTGAGATCTTGGCTTCGTTTTCCTCTACGTACAATTGGCCTTCGCCAAGAAAATTATCTTTATATTCGAGCCACTCTTTAATTGTTCTTGGGCTGCCTAAGTATTTCATATGTATCTCTGAAGTTTACGGAGGTCGGATTAATTGCTTGGTTAAGCATTACTATATTCACTTGTAATCTCGTCTTTCTTGCATGTTTTAGATAAATGAAAAACTATAGTATACTCAATTTCTTGCGTACTATGACATGCATTATGTTTAGAAAACCAAAAAATCACTGACAATGGTTCATCATCGTGCCAAGTGGTTGTGACAAAATGATCTTCAGGGACTTCATTGAAATCAAATTTTTCTAGATTTGCAATGTCTACTGACGTATCCCAAGATCCACACTCTTTTCCCCAAGCCATCATATAAAGACAGCCGGACTCTACCAACCAACTGCTTATTTCACTCTGCCGTTCATTACATACGTCATCCTCAATAACAGGGACACAACGACATGGGCTGTATTTCTTAAGTGGAGGCAGAACACTACTGTCTGATAATTGGCCGTCTGCAGAAGGCGTTTGTTGAACAAAGCCGCTAYGCGGCAAGAACTACAATTGTAATCAAAACTTTCCTTAGGCGCTTCAACTTCTGAAGTRCTCATTTCTTAAAAAGGAAMGTACCATGAATTCACAAGAAAAACGTAAATTCAACACCMAATACAGYAAGTTCGAACAACTCCTCYCCCTGCAAGRATATTCACCCGCCACCATTTCTTGTTACCTGCGCGCGATCAGGCGTTTGGCTAAGTGGTGCGATCACTGCCCCGATAAAAGACTCACCAAAAGTCACTTTGAAGACTACTTCAGCCAACTACTGACCACCCATTCGTGGAGCACGATCAAGTGCGACCGCAATGGCATTATGCGCTACTGGGAGCTTGTGCTCGGCCTTGAGTGGCACTGGGTTGATCTCGTCAGGCCACCTAAAGTCTACCATCTCCCCGACATCCTCAATGCTTCAGAGGTTTCGGATGTGTTGCGCTGTGGCCTTCATCCAAAAATATGGCGATCGGTTACGACCCGGCCAACGCAAGACCCTCGACGGGATACTGGCGTGTCGCCGCCTGTGGCTGGAACGGCAAGAACAAAAATTATTGCCGGTCGAGTATTTTATGGTGACGTTTACCCTAGCGTGGCAACAGCCGTCGCTTATTTATGATCT
>NVXL01000195.1 GCA_002746115.1 Alteromonadaceae bacterium | reverse complement strand
AGTTGACTCGCCGGCCGCCGAATTTGTTCGTGTCGAGCTGCCACTCAGCCATGAGATTCCATTTTTGATTCCCGATGATCGTGATGTAATTTCAGTCGATAGCCGATCGGTGCTCATTGTTGAGGATGACCGCAGTTTTGCCAGTGTGCTGAAGGGCATCGCTCACCAAAAAGATTATTCTTGTCTAGTGGCAGGCAATGGTCAATGTGCACTGCAGCTGGCCAAAAAATACAGTCCTAGTGCAATATTACTGGATGTGAATTTACCCGATATTGATGGTCTGAAACTACTCAGCTTATTTAAACAAGACCTCAATACCCGGCATATCCCGGTGCATGTGATCACTGGCAGGGAGTGTATGGGAGAATCACTTGCCCAAGGAGCGGTGGGTTTTTTACATAAACCCACCGACTCAGAAGAAATTGATAACGTGTTTGCCATTTTTGATCATTATCTGTCGGATAGGAATAAGCGGATATTGTTGATCGAAGACAACCAGCAATATCGCAGTAGTTTAATCAAGTTATTGGAAAATAAAGATGTCAGTATCATCGAGGCGGCCACCGGCAAAGAGGGGATCAAACAATTAAAAAATAATGATTTTGACTGTGTCATTTTGGATATGCAGTTACCCGATGTCAGTGGCGAAGAGATCCTAAGACAGCTAAGCCAATTCAAAACCAAACCGTTACCGCCAATTATCATTAATACGGGAAAAGAGCTTAGTGAAGATCTGTTTAAAGAGCTAAACAAATATACCGAAGAAATTATTATAAAGGGAACGGAGTCAGCAGAGAGATTGTTAGATGAAGTTACCCTATTCCTTCATCAGGCTGAGTCAAATCTACCGGACAATCAGCGTAAAACGCTGCAAATGCTACATGACGACAGCGTTGCATTGCAGGGATATACGGTATTGATGGTGGATGATGATCTGCGTAACTGTTTTGCCCTGACCAACTTGTTAGAGGGTCACGGTCTGGAAGTTATTGTGGCAGAAAATGGACAAGTAGCGCTGGATCGCTTAGCGCAGCATCCACAAATCGATTTGGTGTTAATGGATATCATGATGCCAGTGATGGATGGTTATGAGGCCATAGAAAAGATCAGAGCGCAGGAACAATATCTAAACTTACCAATTATTGCTTTGACGGCTAAGGCGATGGCCGAGGATAAACGCCGATGCCTGGAGATTGGCGCTAGTGATTATATGAATAAACCCATTGATAACGATAGGTTGTTGTCCTTGATAAAGGTCACTCTTCACTGATCACTCTTGCTCGATCGCCCTTGCTTGATCAGTAGGCACTAGCGGATGCCTTTGACATAAAACCATTAAACATTAAACATTAATAATTAAACATGCGGTGGCTCTGTGGATACGAAAGAAATTGTTGATATTGAAATTGACGTATTACTTGAAGCCATTCATCGACGATATGACTATGACTTCAGTAAGTACGCCCGACCTTCACTTAATCGTCGAGTACAGGGTTTTTTAATGAAAGAGAAATTGGAGACGCCCAGTCAGCTGATTCCCAATATTTTGCGGGATAAGTATCTGTTTGATCGATTCTTGGCAGAATTGTCGGTAACGGTTACCGAATTTTTTCGTGATCCAGGCTTCTTTAACGCAGTGAAGGAAACAATATTTCCCATTCTAAAAACCTATCCTTTTTTCAAAATTTGGCATGCAGGCTGCGCAACAGGTGAGGAGGTATATTCTTTGGCTATCTTGCTGAAGGAGGCCAACTTACTGGGGCGAGCCAGAATTTATGCCACCGATTACAATAAACAGGCATTAAGTAAAGCTAAATCAGGTGTTTACCCGATAAAAAAGCTGGTGGATGTCGAAAGCGCCTATTGCGATGCAGGCGGAAATCGGCGGCTGACGGATTACTACACCGAAGCTGACAACGAAATTAAGTTTAATGGTTCGCTACAAAAGGATATTACCTTTGCGTATCACAATCTGGTTAAAGATGGCGTGTTTGGCGAAATGCATATGGTCATTTGTCGTAATGTGCTTATCTATTTTGATAAAGACCTGAGGGACCATGCACTTACACTGTTTAATAATAGCTTGGCAAAACGTGGATTTATTTGTTTAGGGCATAAAGAAACCTTGAGTTATTCAGTTCTCCATAATGAGTACAATAATCTGTCGGGCACGAACAAAATATTTAGAAGAGTCAGTTAGTGAATATATTTCGCCAAGTAATTAAATGAAAAAGTGAAGGGGTGAATGAGTCTATGGTTCGCCTATTTTTTATTATACTGAAATAAGTCGTGATTAAATAATAGTGAGCTCAAGATGAGTCAAGAAGCCAAAGTTTTAGTCGTAGATGATAAAGAAGCGAATCGTTATTCAATCGATCGTATTCTTAACCCCCTGGGGATTCCTACCTATCACGCTAGATCTGGTGCAGAGGCCTTACAAGAAGTGCTGCAGCATGATTTTGCTCTTATCCTGTTGGATGTGGTGATGCCCGAGCTCGATGGTTATGAAACCGCTCGCCTGATTCATGGTAGCAAGCGTTTTCAGCACGTGCCCATCGTGATGATCACGGCCCACGACAATACCAAAGAGCAATACCTTCAGGCCTATGAGGCGGGCGCGATGGACTATATTTGTAAACCTGTTGAACCCATAGTATTGATCAATAAGGTAAAGCAATTTATTGAGCTGCATCAGCAACGGCTTGCTGCACAGCTTTCTCAATCCAAAGAGGAATTGGTCTCCACGAGAATGCAGGCCTTATTGAATTCTGCAGGTGAGGGTATTCTAGGTGTTGATCAAAGCGGAAACATTAGTTTTGCCAACCCGAAGGCATGTGAGCTGTTAAAAATCGACCATGTTGATTTGCTACGTAAATGTTTGCAAGATTTTTTCTATCTCGAGTCTGACCAGTCTAGCGGAAAAGAAACGTTTAATATCAGTCATGGTCGGTCTGATATTATTGGATTATTTAATCAGGTAAAGGACGCGGATACTCATAAAGAACGTTGGGTCACCGCCTTGGGAGATGCCTTCTACGTTGAATTTAGTTATGAAATAATCAAAGATAGCACGGGTACCTGTAGTGGTGGTGTGGTGATGTTTCAAAATGTCAGTGATCGAAAGACCATTGAAGAAAAGTTGATTCGTTTGGCTCACTTTGATCCTCTGACTAAGCTTGCCAATCGAGCCTACTTTCACGATGCTCTGCCTCGGGCTATGTCACGATCATTAAGAAGTAAAAATACTCTGGCATTATTTTTTATTGACTTGGATAACTTCAAGAATATTAACGATAGTCTGGGCCACGATGCGGGTGATGTTTTATTGCAGACCGTGGGTGAAAGAATTGTCGATTGTATCCGTTCTGGGGATTTGACAGCGAGGATGGGGGGAGATGAATTTGCTATCATCCTACACGACCTTCACTCAATCACCGATGTCGTCAAGGTGGCTGAAAAGATCATTGGCAGTATACATAAACCCATAGGGTTGCTAGGTAATAATGTGATTACCAGTGCTAGCATCGGTATCGCGGTGTATGAAGATGGCAGTATGACACCTGACAATTTGATGAAGGCAGCGGACACAGCCATGTATGTGGCAAAAAATGGTGGTCGAAATAACTATCAATTTTTTAATCTGCAAATGCAGAAGAAAGTTGAGGAAAAAAATAGAATTCGAACCGCGCTACAGCAGGCTATTGAAAATAATGAATTGTCTATTCATTATCAGCCAAAAGTGTCGATCACTACCAATGACGTTGTGGGTTTGGAGGCATTGTTACGCTGGACCACATCGGAAGGCGTGATAATCTCACCAGCTACATTTATTCCAATCGCAGAAGATTCAGGGCAAGTTAATGAGCTCGGTGCGTGGGTTTTTAGGCAGGTTTGCCAACAAATAAAGCGCTGGAGTAGTTTGGCGAGTTTTTCCAATCTTATTGTTTCGGTGAATGTTTCAGCCTGTCAATTGAAATCCGGTGATTTTCATCTGTTTGTTAAAGCAGCACTGGACGAATATGGCATCAATGCGAGCAATTTAGAGTTGGAACTCACCGAAACTGCGGTAATGGATGACCCGGTTTTAGCGGTCAAAGAACTGCAAGCCATTCATGATCTGGGTGTCAGCATATCCATCGATGATTTTGGCACGGGATATTCTTCGCTAAGCTACCTTAAGCGTTTCCCTGTCGATGTGCTCAAAATCGATCGCTGTTTCGTTAAAGATATTGGTAAGGATCAATGCGGTGAAGGCATTATTAAGATTATTGTCGCTATTGCTCATACTATGGGGATACATGTTATCGCAGAAGGGATAGAAACCAAACAGCAGCTGGCATTCCTTGCATCGATTGGTTGTGACCATGGACAAGGTTACTTTTTTAGTAAAGCCAAAGACAAGAAATCTACGATGCAGATGATTAAAAATATGGATKCTTGTTTYAAGTCYCGCTTCGATGAGATGCGTGAATATATGTTGGAGCATAATATTGAGTATGCTGACAAAGCAAAAATYTCTATCTAAGGGCGTTCAATTTAAGAAMRCGCTCTTGGTTATGTTTGAKRGGGTGGGCMAGAGCGCCTGTGYCCATGATCTTTTGTCAGTGTTTTTACTGCAGTTCTTTTWCTGAAGTGCTTTAAGGACCGTATCCCTAGAATAATGCTCTCATATTAGTGAATAATCTTTTGAGGGATATTGTTTTTACGCGGTACTGGGGTGTTTAATATGCTGTCGACGAACTCTTCGCATTCCCAATAGATTAAGCCTAAGCAGCTCAGAACGTCGCCGCTAATTTCTTCCCATTCAGCAGGATGGAAATCGCTACACAATCTCTCGCTTTCACATGAGATGTGCTCTGCCAATTTTAATATTGATAGTAGCGTTAAGGTCGTTTTGTTGTACATCTTGGGGTGGTGAAGTACCTCGAGACAGGAGTGGTGATATCGAATAGCGTCACAGATCGATGATCCAAGCTGAATACTGCTAGCGATGTAATAGCCAACGCTCGCATGGTCTTTACCATATAATTCATTCTCACGTTCAATTAATCGCTGACCACCAAAACCTTTAATGAGGTCAAAGTAATTGGGTTCCTTTTGCCATAATAAGGGCATGCCAATATGGTGAAAGATACCGACGCAATAGGCTTCATCTGCAAGTCTTAAATTCAGCCGCTGAGCAATTAGCATCGATATTTCTGCGACCTTTTGGCTGGTCTCCCAGTACCCCCTTAAAGCTTCGCTGTCGAGTTCAGCCCTGCTAGCCCTATGCAGTAGGGATGCGTTGATAGCCATGGTAACTCGGCCAATTCCAAGCGTTTTTACAGCATATTCTATTGATAGTTGGGGGCGTTTCGAAAAAGGCCTGTCAACTAAGCGAAGTATGCTCGCGCTAAGGGCGGGGTCACGTTGAATGATGTGACTAATCGCATCGATATCTGGTATCGCGGATAATACCTCCGATATGAGCTCAGGCTGGGCGGGTATCATTATTCCCTTTAAGGCTTCTGTGGTTTGGTCGAGTAAAGATTGTGATGAAGCTTGCATGTCGGTTACTTCCCAAAGTTGAACTGAACGAATGTAGGCATTGATAATGGTCTGGATATTTACCCTTGCGACGTCGGTGTGAAACCGAAGATCGTTTTTCTTGATTCAGCCATTACTCGAAGTTAATAGTTGTTAAACTGGGAATTTAAAAAAAGATAAAATCTCAGTAGCAATTTATCTTTTATAAGGGTTTATGCGGGCATGTCAACATCTCATTTTTTGGTGATTTAAAGAAAATAATCAAAGGATTTCCTAAGGAAGGAATGGGTGGGATTTGGAAAAACGATATTAATTGATAATCAGGCCATTGAGTGTGTTTCTATATTTGTTGCAATATGTGCCAATAAGATGGCGACGACTTTTAGTTCGCATTAAGAATATCTATAGTAGATATTGATCTCACTAATATTAGATGAGTAGCCATAAATACTAAGAAAAATAATGTCGACTTATTTTTCTGTGAAGTAGGAGCAGGAATGGGTTTCATTGTCATGATCTCTAAGAAGGAGTGTGCTTTCCAACAGAATAGAGATATATAGTTACAGAAG
>NVXL01000031.1 GCA_002746115.1 Alteromonadaceae bacterium | reverse complement strand
TGGCCGTAACGGTATCGCCAATATTACCTTCGTTAGCAGAATCGGTATGCGTACCGGCAACTACCGAAATATCATCAGTGCCATTAATCGTAACCGTGATTTTCTGAGCGGTACCATCTGTGGCGGTATAGGTAATCGTGTCATCAACCGAATCACCCGCATCTAAACTTTGAACGGCTGTTTGGTCGATCGTATACGTCCAGCTTCCACCACTTAGAACAAAACTACCGTAAGCATTATCACCAACAGTACTATCAACATCTCCAAATGTAGGATTGTCCTCCGCATCAACATCGCTAATTGATAAGGCGCCGGTCGCCGTTACCGTATCGCCAACATCCCCTTCTGTAAGCTCCTCGTACCAACGACCAACAAGTACCGGGGCTTCGTTAACACCGCTTTCACTCAAGCGAATACTTGCATTTGATATCGTACCAAACCCATCGGCCATAGAAACGATGTAATCAGCTGCGTTACTTCCAGATTCGAAATCATTAACACCTGAGGCGACGCCGAGTGCTGTGATCGTGATAACGCCGTTGTTATCAATTTGGTAATAACCATCATCGCTAGTATTTGTTGCTGTTGATTGAAAAACAAAACCGCTAACACCGTCCTCGTCGTCGGCGTCAACGGTCGCAACAACTGCACCGGTTATTTGGTTTTCAACATAGAAAAAAGTTTGATCAAAAAACTGACTCGCGTCGTTGATATTATCAACATTAAATGTGACTGCGACGTTATCTGAAATATTTCCTGCAGCGTCGAGGGCTTGAACTTGCTCGCTAAAACGGTTGCTTCCACTTTCAAACTGATTACTTTCGACACCTAATGCGAGGCCAGCGGGCGTTAAGCTCACCTCCCCTGTGGCATTAATTTGAAAGTAACCATTATCACTGGTTTGTTCACCATTGCTGAATTGATAGCTCGTGACTTCAACGTTATCGCTGGCCTTCACTGTTGCAATGGCGGTGCCCGCAGTTTGATTCTCCTGATAGTGAAAATTTTGGTTAGCGTCGACAGTCGGAGCCTGCGAATCAACACTTAAATAATTAACACTTGTTTGAGCCGTTTCACCACCACTATCGCTACCACTTACCGTAATCTCCAGATCATCACCAACAGCAGGTGCTGGCCATTCGAGTATCCAATTGCCATCACTACCAGGTAAAACAGATATCGTCTGATCTCCGACGAGGACATTTAATTCCCCCTCAATATGACGGCTAGAGCCTTGTATAACAATAGAGCCGTTATTTTGCGAAACAGGATCAATAGTGACTTCTGGGGTCACCGCATCCATGACAAAGGTCTGGCTGGAGGATATAAAAGTGCCGTCGGTTTCATTCCCCGTTTCAGCCGTGACAATATACTCACCGTCACCCAAAGGCGTTGCCCAAATGATTTGCCAATCGCCATTTTCTTCCAATGTCACGATCGAACTGTGCTCCTCGATGCGGACCGTAATATCGCCGAAAATATCTGTACTTACACCATGAATACTAAAAATAGACGAATGTACGTCAGTAATTGAATCCACTTCAAGCGATGGCGAAAGCGTGCGAACGGCTTGAGCGACGAGTACATCTACTTGAGCAAAATCACTACCAAAAAAACCATCGTTAATACCATAGATAATTACATCTACGCCGACATAATCAGGCTCAGAAACATAGTTAATCGTGCCGTCAGCATTCAAACTGACCTCTCCGTGATCAGCGGACAAGCTAGTCACAATCAGTCGGTTGCCATCAACGTCCTCATCATTAGCTAATATATCAATAACGACAGCTAACCCACTCGTGGTTTCGGCGACATCATCATGTGCATCCGGCGCCACATTGGCAAAAACAAGGCCTTCCACGGAAGAGCTATTACCGAGAGTATCCTCAAAACTAACCGCTATGTGATTCTGCCCAGTGTGAAGCAGGTTCATGACCTCGCTGCCCAACGCCCAAGTACCATCACCTAGGTTCAAGGCGGTAAATTCATTACCCTCAACAGTCACCACGACCGATGCCGATGGATCATCCACCGTACCGTAGATGTTGGAAGAGCCGCTATCGCTGCTGAGTAAGTTATTTACCGTTCCAAGCGGCGCAGCACTATCCAAAAACAAATTCGAATGACCCGCGATTTGATCACCGCTGCCATCATTCAGCCAGATAACAACTGAGTTAATGCCCTCATCAAGTAAAAGCACGCCCTCTGATAGCAGCGACATATCCATAGTGAAGCTGCCATCGCCATTATTGACAGCCTCCATAGACACCCCGTTAATGACTAATGTAACCGCCGCTTGAATGTCGCTAACGAAGCCTGTCAGTACCGACTCTTGACCTCGGATAACCGAGGTCAGAAGATTTGCGCTCAGATTGATCCCTTCCTCGCCCTCTAAAGGCAAAGGCGAGCTTGGCGTTGGCGCTAACTGAAAACCATCCTGAGCCATGTCCGACGGCACAAAGTTATCTAGCGGCGATTGCTCGTGATTAATGCCTCCCGGGTCGCCATTGAGTAGGTCATCATCCGCGCCGTCAAAATCCGATGGCGTTACATTCTCGTCAAGAGCATCACTACCGCCTTCCGACTCAGCAGTCGAGCCATCCTTTATTACGTCTAGCCCAGCCGAGATAAGACCCGAACGACCAAAAAGACCCGGCTCATCAACGTTCTCCAAGTTAAACGTTTTAGCCCCATCAATAGCAGAGACCTCAAGATCCAAGCTCCGAGTTAATTGAACAGGGGCAATATAATCGAAACCGTCTATGTTCAAGCGCAATTCTATTGCATCGTAGTTCACGTCTTGTAACAGATACGAGGCACCGTCGAGCTGAATCATTAGCTGAGTTAATGGCGAAAGCGCCTCTGGTAGACCGCTCCGGTCATTGGCAATAACAACACCAGCCGAATAGATAAATCCATCTAAACTCATTGAGCTATATTCATTACCTAAATGAATAAACCCTTCCTGAATTCTCTCTAGGACTCTATCTGGCTTTTCAAAAATTAAACGCTTACCCATGTAAAATAATACTCTTGCACGACATCAAAGAAGGGGCTCAACTACTGGGCTAAAGTTAATTTACCCCCCTTAACTATAGCAGAACAGAGTTCCTACATAAATCGCCCAACCCCTTATAAGTAAAGGCCTGCGGGTATACAGAGCACAGCAACGCCTATATAGCTATAAGAAATCTAAACGCCCTTTGTTATGGTTATTGAACAACAAAAAAAAGCCTTGTTTGATGAACGCCAACGACTTTATCTGCCTTTTATTTTCTAACGATTACATCGCCGACAAGGCAGGACATATTCCTTATAGTTATAACGAATGGATCAATCTGCCTGTTTAACGTACAGACGTTACCACGTAAGCAACACAACTACCTGCAATTTCATAGCAAGCGCTACCCATTGCAGGCGCGGTCGTATACACTTCGCGCACACAAAAATGTGTACTTTCCCCAACTAACTTATTGATTTATGGCATTTCCAGTAAAAGAAATACTGCGCTCAGCTCAGCGATTCGCACTCATTCTATTATTCACTCCCCTTCTATCACTGCCTATTCTCGCCGCTGAGAACGTAGCGTTCACGGCCGAATATACCGACTTCTCCATGTCTCCTCAGCCGCTATACGATGCGCTTGAGAGCTTCAGCGCCCATGTCGGTGTCAATCTCATACTTAAAAAACACAATAAGCTTTATCAAAGCCTAAACAAGTATTATTCCCACCCCCTTATCGGCCCATACACGCCAGAACGAGCACTGGAAATCATCCTTGCTGATACGCCATTTGTGTTCCATTACGAGCTTAAAACGAATCGATTACTGCTGGAAAACAGCCCAGCCAAACCCGCACTATCAACACTCGATACTGCGACACAACCGATAGAAGAAACCAACGTAAAACTACCAGAAGAAGTCCTTGTGAGGGGATACCCCTTTTCCTTTCGTGATCAGATGAGTGCGGGATTAGAGGTAAAGCGCGACGGCTGGGGCGTGATTGATTCAATATCGGCCTTCAAAATAGGGGAATTCCCAGACACAGACCTCCTTGACGCCTTAAAACGCGTTTCAGGCGTCTCCGTTGACCGTTCAGCAGGGATAGCACGATGGATTACCGTGCGAGGCTTCGGCCCTGACTTTAACCTCGTCACCTTAAATGGCCGACAAATGCCAACGGCATTGTTCGAGTCCACCGACGAGCAAGCACCGGCTACGCGCTCTTTTGATTTTTCTAATTTGGCGACCGAACAAGTCGCGCGTCTCGACATATTCAAAACCGGCCGAGCTGACAACCCCAGCGGCAGTATTGGCTCTACCATTGATATCCGAACTCACCGCCCATTAGATAGCCCGGGGCAGCAATTTACACTCAGCGGCAACAGCGTCGCCAATAGCTTAAACAAATACCAAACCTCGCCTGACACCTCTGGTCTTTACAGTAATACTTGGTTAGACGATCGATTAGGTTTTTTAATCTCAGGGTCATACCGAGAGGCCGAGCGCCGAACCGAACGCGTGCTAATTGACGGTTGGGTAGATAACCTAGACCTCGGAGATAACCCGCTAGAACTTAACGACAATAATCAAAACATTGACGGTGATTATTGGCTGCCGAGAAACCTTCGTTATTCTCAAAGCCTGCGTTCGCAAAAACGTATCAATGTAAATACCTCTTTGCAATTTGCTCCAACAGAGCAGTTTAAAGTCACTCTAGATTATTTGCATACTGAACTAGACAATCGAGAGCAGCGTGATGAATTTGCCATTTGGTTTCAATACTACAATACGCTAGACCACCTCACGATTGACGAAAACGGCTCAGGTCTATTCTTTACGCAAAACGGTAATGACTTCACTTTTTCGGAACACCGCCAAGGCGATTTAAACAAAAACCGCTCACGAGGCCTCAATTTTCAGTGGCAAGCAAGTAGCAACTTAACGCTTGATTTAGATATTCATAATGCGACCGCCACCTCATCATCATCGCAAAACCGCCCCGGCGAATTAATCATTATGGGTATCCCGCGTGTTGGATCCAAAACCTTTGATATTCGCCATACGGAAATCCCTATTATTGACCTCACATTAGAAAGTGGCCTTGACGAGATACAAGCCTCCGAGCTTGATATGCTCTGGGGCCGCGCCCGGGATGGGGGGATGAAAACTGAAATAACACAGTGGGAATTCTCAGGGCGTTGGCAGGGCTTTAATAAAATTAGTTTGGCGCAAATAGACTTCGGCCTCGGCTTAACTCAAATGGATACTCGTTCTAACTTTGCCAGCTCAGTCATTCGGCCAGCCCCATGGCCTTACGGGGGGAATCAGGAACTATTCGATGATGCTCTATTTCCCTCACGATCAACAGCCGGCTGGTTAAGCGAATTCTCAGGCAATGAAGGGCTGCTGAACAATCACTTTGATATCGATACTCGACAGCTAATCGACATTAGTACGCCGTTATTCGGGTGGGGCGAATTTAAACCCAACGAACAAGCCAGAAGCCTACACCGAGTGGACGAAGACACTCATAGCGCCTTCCTGCAAATGCATTTCAAGCAAGCATTTTTCGGGCAGCCGCTAAACATTGTCACAGGTCTGCGTTATGAAAAAACAAAAGTGCAATCTGACTCCTTCATCAACCGGCCAATCTCCGCACAATGGAGCACGGCTAATGGCTGGGAATTGCTCGTCGCGGAGAACAAATCATTTGAAGGCAACGCCAGCAGTTATGATGCATGGCTGCCCAACTTCGACATAGATCTAGAACTTCCCTATGACCTCAAGTTACGCTTGTCGGCGACCAAAACCATCACTAGAAGCGACCTATCTAAGCTAAGCGGCTTAAACTTCACGCTTGAAGGGCAACGCGCTGAAATATTTAGCGCTACGCGGGGTAACCCTAACCTAAAGCCATACACCTCCAACAATATCGATTTATCCTTAGAGTGGTATTTCACCAAGCATAGTTATCTGTCGCTGGGATATTATTACAAGCGAGTTAACAACTTCATCACTACGCAAGCGGTCACACCCTCAGACTCTGACGGTTTTTTTGCCGTCACCGACCCATTAAACGGGCCGCGCGCAGACGCAGCCCGTCAATCACTATTAGTCGAACAGCCTGGCGTCCCGATAACCGAGCAACTAATCATTGAAAACATCGCCACGCCTATCCCAGACACCGAAAACTCAATCCTCCTCGGCTCAAATGAAGACGCACTCGCTAGCTGGACAATTACTCAACCCATCAACAATGGAGGCAGTCTTACCCTCAACGGAATTGAACTTGCATTTCAACACCAATTTGAAAACACCGATTTCGGAGTGGCGAGTAACATCACCCTTACTGGCGGCGGTACCGACTACGACTTGAGGAAAACGGGTGAGCAATTTGTTCTCCCTGGACGAAGCGATACCGCTAATTTTATTGGCTATTACGACAACGGTAAACTCAGCGTCAAACTCGGTTACAATTGGCGCGACCAGTTTTTATCTAACACACACGTGGATATCACCGGTGACCAGCCCGTATTTACAGAATCCCGCCAAGATATCGACATTAAGATCACTTACCATGTAAACAATCAATTAACCACGTATATTGAAGGCTTGAACCTCAACGGTAGCACGCAACGCGATTTTTCACGCTATAAAAGCCAACTCATTTCAGCTCAATCCTTTGGTAAAACCCTACGCGCTGGGTTTCGCTACACCTTGTAATATTCACTGAGCTATACCACCCAACACACTGAGTAATCTCACCAAACCCAAACAATGAAATCTTCTCACAATATTGGGTGACAACATCAAGTGAGGGTGGTAGTTTTCAAGAAAACAATATGATTCAGCGTTCGCTAGTAACGCCGCAGTGCTCAACGAATAAAATCAAAAACAACAAAAACTATTTAATAACCATAGCAGCTGTCCAGACTTACCAAAATCAAGTGACGAGGAATACGTGTTTATGACAATCGCTTTCACGCTTTTAAATACGTTTCTGCTACTCTCGTTTTTATACGTTTTTATCAGTGCAAATGTTTATGCGGCAGCTCATAAAACCAACACATTCGAACTTGTTATTAGCTTTGATTACCCTCCTCAGCGACTCGACAAAACACTCGAATCATTCGCGAGCAAGACTGGCATTAACTTTATCGTCAACAAAGACGACAGCTTTTATAACTTATTAATAAGTCATCAATCGCCGCCTATTTTAGGCAAATACACACCCGACCAAGCCTTAAAAATCATCCTCGACAAAGCCCCTATATGGTATCACTATGACGCCAAAACCAACCGCCTGATATTGACCCACGTGGATCAAACGACAGCAACCCTAACGGAAACAGTAATATCGCCGCCCGAAAACTACACCCCTATTGAAGAGGTCAATGTGGTTGGCGCGAACCGATCGCTATCAAATAGTTTAAGTAGCACAATGAACCTTAAGCGCAACGCCCATGGCGTTGTCGACGGGATAAGCTCCGAATACATTGCTAAGCTCCCAGATTCTAACATTGCCGAATCTTTGCAGCGTATTTCTGGTGTTTCTATCGACCGCACCAACGGTGAAGGCTTCCAAGTCACAGTTCGCGGTGTTGGCCCAGCCTTCAACCAAGTTACCTTAAACGGCCGCACACTTCCCCCTTCACAGATTGCTGAACGTAACGGTACCATTACTAACCGCGCATTCGACATGAGCAACATTACTTCTGAAGGCTTTGCAGGCATCGAAGTTTACAAAACAGGTAAAGCCAACATCGCCTCAGGTGGTATCGGCGCAACTATCAACCTGAAAACACGCCGCCCTCTTGATAGGCCGGGCTTCAACTTCTCTGTTGGCGGCAAATTATTATCAGATAAAACCAATCGTGTTGGCGATGACATCACTCCCGAGCTTTCAGGCTTTATTAGCTGGACTAACCCAAGCGAAATGTTTGGCGTTTTTTACGCCGGGTCATTCCAACGGCGTGACAGTGCTCAGTCGGGTGTTACTGTAGATAACTATTCTGATGACGTTGCTCTTTATAGTAGCTACATAGATCCAAACGATCCGAGTTTTGATAACCACACGATCCTGAATCAGTTCAATAACAACCCGAATCTGTTCGATTCAAACGGCAATTCGCTTCCAATTCGAACAGACGCCGCTGGTAACGAATTATTTACAACTGGAGTAGATGCTGGCGGTAGCCCTACACTCACCCCTGTTATCGACCAACTCGCTGGCACAGTCCTTCTAAATGAGCCCGCTGATGGCACTGTTACTAACGCAGCAAACATTGTTCGTTATTTCCACGGTGACTACGAGCGTGAACGCTCAAACCATCAATTAACATTTCAGTTTGCGCCCAACAAAAACATCACTACCACCTTGGATTACACCTTGGTTGAGCAAGAACGCTTTGTAAACCGTGCTGAATTGTCAGCTTGGTTTGGTGACTTCCCTAACACGGCTATTCAGTTCGACGATGCGCCGCAAGGCGTTGCGTCTCCGCTTTACTTACTAGCAGAACCTAATCAAAGCGCTGCTAATACTCCTCGTGATCTGAACTACGGTTTGCAGCAAGGTGATGTTAAAAACGAGCTTGAATCTCTCGCCTTAAATATTGAATGGCAAGTTAGCGATAAGCTTTCCTTTGTCTTCGATTACCACGACTCAGAATCTAAGTCTTTGCCTAACAGCTCAATCGGCAGCAATTGGATGAATACGGGGATTGGTATTAGTGCTGCACGCGCTCAAGCTGTTGATTTTTCTGGCGACTTGCCACTTACTGCCGTTGTTTTTCAAGATCAATTTGGTGATCAAACTGACCCAGCTAACGTACGTCGTGGCGGTAATACCCCTGGCGCACCTGATGTAGGTGATCTGAGTTCTACGGTACGTCAGATCTATGCTGATCGTAGCACCTCTGAAATCCAACAACTCCATATCGACGCTCGCTGGGAATTCGCCAACGAGGCCTCTATCGATTTCGGTATCGAAAACCGTGAGTTCTCTGCATTCACAGCTTCTGCAACTACTGCTCAGGACGTTTTTCGTGGTGGCTGGAGTGCCGCTAACCCAGGTGATATCCCAGCGGATATGATTCAACCTTTAGATTTTGGCGGCCTTCTTGACGGTTACAACACTAATATCTCACCTGAGTATCAGTCTTTTTTAAGCACTCAATATGACGGTTCGGGCACTTTCATACCATTGACCCAAGGCTTTATCGGTGACGCATTTGCCATCGGTCGTGTTCTTTCTGATACGGCTGGCCACGAGTTCGCGCCACGTACAACTGACGCATCAAATCGCCTTATCGAAGAAGATGTAGATGCTATCTACTTCCAAATCAATGCTCCTGGTGAGTTAGGCGGAATGCCTTTAGATGTGTTAGCCGGTATTCGTTACGAAACTACAGATGTTAGATCAACATCTGTAGTTTCGATTCCATCTATTCAATGGCAGGGTAACAACGACTTCCTAATTGCTGGCGGTAATATTKWAKAMKCANTANYCATTACTGGCGACACTACTTATAATCACCTATTACCTAGCTTAGACATAGCCTTGAGCCTTACTGATGAGATAAAAGTACGCTTCTCTTACAGTACTACTATCGCTCGTGCAGACTACTCCTCACTCACTACTGGCATTAGTGGTGTTGGCCCTCCACAAGGTGGACCAACTATTCTTTCTGCTGGCCGTTTAGGTACTGCAGCTAACGGTAATACGAGTCTATTGCCACTTGAGTCTGATAACTTCGACTGGTCTTTCGAATATTACTACGGGGATGCAAGCTATGTATCTGTTGGGTACTTCGATAAGCGTGTTACTAACTTCATCGGTAACGCTCAAGTAACTCAAGTATTACCTGGTGTTTATGACCCAACTAACGGCCCACGTGCTTTAGCCGCTCGTGATGCTTTGATTGCTCAAGGTTACCCTGTAACTGACACTAACTTGTTTAACATGGTTGTTGCTATGTCACCTGTTGGAGACAGTGCTGGTTGTGYKGACAACGGTGCAGGCGCATCTTGTGGTSTAGCATTYGMCCCAGMCGCTGGAGAGATYCCAGAGAACAACTCTGAYATCTTCCCATTASCGGAAGATACMGAGCTAASSGCYACYACTTCGATTCCKASTAACTCTRMAAATGCARYCCTRCAAGGTTGGGAGCTGGCGGTTCAGCACTTCTTTGGTGAAAGTGGATTCGGTGTTTCCACTAACTACACCATCGTAAACGGCGACGTAGATTTCAATGTGACTGGCAATCCAAGCACCACACAATTCGCCCTACAAAGCTTAGGGGACTCAGCCAATTTTGCTTTGTTTTATGAGAAGGATTTTCTCTCAGCTACCATCGTCTACAATTGGCGCGATAAATTCCTTGATAACGCAGCAGTTAACTTTAACGAACCTCAGTTTACCAGGGCGTTTGAGCAAGTTGACTTTAACCTTAGCTTTAATATCACGGAGAGTTTCAGCGTTTCACTTGAGGGCATCAATATCTTTGAAGAAGATAAAATTCAATATGGTCGCTCCGAAGCTCAAACCAAAGAACTTCAAATTTTAGGGGCGCGTTATGCCTTGGGGGCTCGTTACAGGTTCTAAACGCATCAGGCATTACTTGACCAAGAACAAGCTTATTTGTCTTTGAGAGTTGACCCACAACCTAAGGGATGGATAATAAAGATAACATCGTACTAACGGAGACGGGACAATCAAACTTTTAGCGAAATTCACTGACACCCCCTGGTTTTGGCTGGGTATATTTTTTACTTGCGTATCCTTACTTGGTAGCGCTTTGTTTTATCAACACGTACTCAAAACCTACCCTTGTGAAGTGTGTATTTATATACGCGTGTGGCTAGCCGCTATCGCCTTAATATCGTTAGCAGGCTTAGTATTAAAACGCTGGCACTGGAGCAAGATAACCTCATTGGTACTCTTGACGGGCTTAGCCTTAGGTTTAACAAGCGAGGTTTGGGCGATATTACAAATTGAATACAACTTGGGTCATGGAGGTGCTTGCTCATATTTTGCCAACTTCCCAAGCTGGGCAAAGCTTGATCACTGGCTACCTGCTGTCTTCGAAGTGCAAGAAGCCTGTGCGGCTACACCCAAAGTCCTATTCGGCCTATCAATGGCTGATGGCCTCGTCGCCGTATCTTTAGGGTTTGTTGTAGCGTTTATACTCTCGTTAATCAGTATTGTGTCAGCCAAACACGACGCCACCTAACACAACACAAATCAACACAAACATCTAGCGGCTATTCTTCAGATGCCGCTTCTTCAGATGCCGCTTGCTCCTCTGCGGCTTCCATCTCAACACAGCTCCAACCCCAGCTCTCCTGCTTCTCAGCAAATTCAGCGGCTTTAGACTCGCAATACCCTAATTGCTGCTGAGCACTCCATAACACTCTTTCGTCATCCGCTTTTTTGTAAAGTACTGAGCACGGCACTTCTTTACCCGGCTCATCATAAACAATATGAATTTCGCGGGTTTGACCAGCGTTTGAACAAACATAACTTCGGTTAGCATTTGCCGAGGCAGATAACACAAGCGAACCAAAAACAAGTACATAAATAAGTTTCATACTTCCCCCAAAAACAGATAGATTACACAGAATGTTGAACGCAACAGCGAGATATCAGTAATTTTACGCTAATATTTCATTATAAATGCTTCATTTATAGCTCGCTTGCAACATAATAGATGGCAAGTAGCAAGATGTATCGCAAATGGTTAAAAAAATCGCGACAAAACAAGTCAATCGCGTCACGATTAGAACTTTATCGTATACAGGCGTTCTTAATAGCGACAGATACTATTAATACAGATACTATTAATACAGATACTATAACAGTAGTATTCGGTCGTTTGTCGTACCAAATAAACCATTCGAATTAAAGACAGCACGGATTACAGGTAGTCAATTTTATGGGTAGCAAGAAGCACATCAGCATCATCACCTTGTTCATCAGTTCATTGCTTATTTCGTCGTTTGTCTTCGCGATAAAGGTCGACACACTCAAATACACCAAAGCACAATCTGCCACGATTCAAGACGTGCTCAACAAATTGCAATCACGTCACTATCGAGACATGAACGCTGATGACAAGCTATCCATTAGTTTCCTCAACAACTACATTGACTCGATTGACCCCTCGCACATGTTTTTCTATGAAACCGATATAAGCACATTTCAAAAACATAAATTACAATTTGATAACTATTTTCGTGAAGGCAACCTAAAAGCGAGTTACGAGATATACGGCGTTTACCGCAAGCGCGTCGCCTCTCGCATGGAGTCAGTGCTTGAACTCTTAAGCGACTCCACCATTAAGTTCGATTTCACTAAGGATGATGAAGTCTTAATCGAACGCGACGAACAACCGTGGCCTGCAAGTCTTGCCGCAGCGGATCAGCTTTGGTTCAAACGCGTTAAACTCAGCGTTCTCAACTTAAAGCTTGCTGGTAAAACGACCGACGAAGCTAAAGGCGTGGTATCTAAGCGTTACAAGCGCCAACTTAAGCGCATAGAGCAAGAAGAAAGTGCCGACGTATTTGAAACCGTTGCCAATGCGCTCACCGTACTTTATGACCCACATACCAACTATTGGTCCCCTCGTACCTCTGAGAACTTCAATATCAATATGTCGCTTTCGCTTGAAGGTATCGGCGCGGTGCTCGAACTGGAAGATGAATTCACCAAAGTACAACGCCTCGTCGCCGCAGGCCCCGCTGACAAACAAGGTCAGCTCAAGGCTGGAGACCGGATTACAGGTGTTGGGCAAGGCGATAAAGGCGAGATTATCGATGTGGTTGGCTGGCGTTTAGATGACGTAGTTGATCTTATTCGCGGTGCGAAAAACACGGTTGTGCGCTTACAAACTATATCAGCAGAAGATACTATCGGCGCCGACGGTAAGCTCATACGTATTAGCCGCGGCAAAGTCGAACTAGAAGATCAGGCCGCACAAAAAGCCTCCTTCGACGTGAGTGACGGTGAAAACATCTACAAAATTGGCGTCATTGACTTACCTACCTTCTACCATTCATTCGAAGAGCGTAACAACGGTAATCCTCACTATAAAAGCACCGCACGCGACTTAGCTCAATTATTAACAGAACTACAACAAGAACAAGTCGATGGAGTAATCATCGACTTACGTAATAATGGCGGCGGTTCATTATGGGAAGCCACCAAATCTACTGATTTATTTATTGACCAAGGCCCAGTTGTTCAAATTCGCTCATCTGATGGCCGCATACAACGTCATGAGCGCTCACGTTACAAAGCGCTTTATCGCGGCCCACTCATTGTTCTCGTAAACCGCTTAAGTGCCTCTGCATCCGAAATTTTTGCTGGTGCAATTCAAGACTATCAGCGCGGCCTAATTGTTGGCGCACAAACTTTCGGGAAGGGTACTGTGCAAGCCGTGTCCCCCCTATTGGAAGGGCAGTTAAAAATTACGGAATCAAAATTCTATCGTGTCTCCGGTGACAGCACTCAACACCGCGGCGTGGTGCCTGATATCAGCATGCCCCACCTCGTTAATATGGAAGAGGTCGGTGAATCGTCCTACGAGAATGCCCTACCGTGGGATCAAATCCACGAAGTGCCACACGCTAAATACTATGATTTCAGTAAAATCGTGCCCATCTTGACGGCCAAACATGAAGCCAGAAGCAAGACCGATCCGGACTTTGGTTATCTCCGAGATCAACTCGACATTATGAAAGACAATCGTAACCGTGAAACCATCTCGCTAAACGAGAAGAGCCGCTTGAAAGAAAAAGAAATGCTCGAAATAAGAGCGATGACAATCGACAACAAGCGTCGTAAAGCTAAAAGCCTTAAACTATACAAAACACTAGCCGAGTTTAAAGCCGCTGAAAAAGACGAAGAAGACAAAACCGATGCGGAACGAGCTGAGGAAGCTAAAGATCGCAACAAAATTGATGTGGAAGGTGACATCTTACTTTTGGAGACTGGCAACATTCTTGCGGATTTGATCAAAGCGACTAGAACAAACGAAGCTAAAATTGCAAGCGGAAAGATATTCTAAGGCATCAACTAAGCTATCAAACAAGCTCTTCGAACCAGCCAAATTAAGCTGGTTCGAAGTTTATACTTTTTATACTTTACTTACCGTTTACAGCTAGCTCCTCCTTAGCCTCCTCTTTTGCCCCCGTCTTCCGCTTCAAAAATCTTCCGTCCAGTGACATAAACGGGGGTATAACCTTTCTTTTGATAGAGCGCTTGTGACGCCGAGTTACCCTCTAACCACGAAACATTCGCAGCATGCGCACCGTGTTGCAGCATCCACTGCTCCGCTTTTGTCATCAATAGATTCCCGACACCATTATTGCGAAAGTCGACCTCGACATAAATTGCCAAAAGCTCGCCGGTTATAACATCACAGTTATTATAAATATCTGCTTTTAACTGCCCAGCTGAAAAGCCGATCACACGCTGCCCCTCCTTAGCCAGCCAAACCCTAATATTTTTTTCTTGTTGCCAATAATTAATCATTCTATTAAGAGTAGCATCACTGGTATGAAGGTGATTTAACAGCTGCGACCTTTCAAATAGCGCTAATTCTTCTTGCAACTGCACACGCAATAAGCCACGTAACGCAGATACATCTAACGATGTAAATTCAACCAAAGCTACACTCAAACCAATCCCCTCACTTACCCATTTTCAACGCTGCTTTACCCTGCCAGCCTAGTAGTATTTAAACTTAAATATTACTGCTTATTTTACAGCTTACATCTCAGAAGCTAAACTTGACAATATTCGAGCTTGGCGCTTTAAAAACCTTTAACTCTAACTAAAAATACCGGAGGTCTTGCCCATGATTAAAAGGCCAGAGAACATTCCAACTGATAATACTACACTCGATCAAAGCGCACAGCTATACTCCTTACCCGGGGAGCGCTTAACCCACATTCTACTAAAAATCTCTTTCGGACATGGTCGAGGGACGGCTAAGCGTTTACACCAATATCTGCACAAACACCCCAGCCAAACCTTTAACCGACTCACCTACAGCGCCGTACGTACCTGGTTTCATGATACTTGTCCGCCCAAAGATAAGCGTGGGCTCGTCATTCAAACTCTGGCTAACGACTACGATATGAATGCGCCCACTAACGTCGAAGCTTGGTGGACATCCGGCGGAATATACCCCTTCCCTCTCGCCCAAGCTGAACCCAAAACAAACCATGACTGCAGTACAACTCAAGGGCCGCAAAACGCATTTTGTCAGCGCTGGCAACAACTGCTCGACCAAGCGGCTCTGCCAAAAGGGCTTGCTCGCTACGAAGCCTGCGCGCAACTCCTCGGCGGCACAATGGAAGACCACCGAACACGCTGTAATCAAGGCATTGGCAAAAACGACATGCCCAGCTTACGTCGCGACGTCGACATCCTGATATCTCTCATAGAACATCAAAACGCTGTCGCGCAGCAAGCCTGCGATAGCAGCAAAAAAAATGTCGCAAAACAAGCACTAGACGGCGCCAAAATATTCACCTGGTTGATCGCTCAGCATCACCACGTACCCTTTGAAGATGCCAACATTAACGAGGCGATCAAAACGCTACTATGCGCTATCGCTATCGTCGAATTCGGTAAAGATATCCTTAAAGACGGGCCAGATGCTTTAGCGCCTCTTGTCACAAAGCTTGCGCCAACAGTTAACCTGCTAATCGACAATGATGCAAACCGCTCATATTTAACCCACCTACGTCACAACCCCACGGTAATGGAGATATGCCGCAAACAACTTAAAACATTAATAGCAACAGACAACAGTAGTAGTGACGCCACTCACCCCTTTCTCTATATTTAACCTACGGCCAAACACTACGTTAAAAAACCTGTCGAGCCTCTAAGCTATTAACACTGAGGGAGCGACATTAAGAGGATTTATTATCATGTTTAATGTAAAGCGCATTTCGCTCCTTTTTGCCTGCCTGACCTTATTCGCTTGTGGTGGCGGAGGCGGAGGTACACCTCGAGATACATCCAACAGCATCAATACGCCCACGCCCTCTCCTCTAGCGACTACAACACCCACCCCCACAGCAACACCCACAGCAACAGCAACACCCACAGCAACACCAGCCCCAAATCAAACCTTTAGCGTGAGTGGCACCATTCGCTTGGCTGCAAATACAATCGCAGATAGCGATGTAAACGACCCTTTCTCCCTACCCTTATCTTCCGATAATTCTGTTATTGCTAACGCTCAAACCATTAACAACATTAGCATCATCAATGGCTTCGTCACAAAAGACCCGACGGGCAATACTGGCGACGTTTTTGAGGACAGCGCCGACGCTGAAGACCTGTACCGCGCATTTCTCCAGCAAGGTCAGACCATTCGTATGCAAGTGGTCGATTTCTCGGGCTTTGGCGACAACGACACTTTCAATGGCGATATCGATTTACGTCTTTTCGACAATACAGGCACGCAGGTTGCGACCTCACTTTCAACTACCGAGTTCGAAGAAATAACCGTTCCCGCAGATGGCGAATATATCCTACTGGTCATGGCCTTTAGCGGCGCGTCAAAATATGTTCTGTCAATTAACGGCAGCTTTTCAAGCAGCAGCCTTGCTGCTAACAACGCAGGCGATCCGAGCCACAATTTACAAGTAGACGATTTAATTCCGCATCAAGTCATTGTGAAATTCAACTCCGATACTAGCGCACTGAGTAAATCGCAAGCCGCACTGAGTAAAACATCTAGCTACGCGAGCCAGATGAAACTCAAGACGCTCAATAGCGGACGCTCAAGCCTCGCTGAATTTATCGCTGACACAGCCAAACAAAGCGCCGCTAAGCTGAGCCCCTTTGAGCAGTGGCTCAAGCAAAACCGCCCCGACAGCTTCGCCAGATATCAAACACTTAGTCAAATCAAAGCTCTGAGGCTCTCTGGCGCGGTAGAGTACGCATCTCCAAACTTTATACGCCGCATAAAGCTCACTCCAAATGACCCCGCCTTCGGACAGCAATGGCACCTAAACGCCATGAACTTAGTGCAAGCGTGGGATATCACAACCGGCACGCCAGCCAGCGGGCAAGTGATTGTCGCCGTAGTCGATACTGGTGTATTCCTGCAACATGACGACCTTGATGATCAATTAGTGGGTGGCTATGACTTTATCTCAAGCCTTACAAATGCCGGTGATGGCAATGGCATCGATGCCAACCCCGATGACCCTGGTGACGGTGCTACCCTAGGTCAAAGCTCTTGGCACGGCACCCACGTAGCTGGAACCATCGCCGCTGAATCCAATAATAGTAATCGCGTTACCGGTGTCTCATGGGGCGCCAAGATAATGCCCCTCAGAGTGCTTGGCTCAGAAGGCGGCTCAAGCTTTGACATTATTCAAGCCTTACGTTTTGCCGCAGGCTTAGAAAATGACAGCGCTACAGTCCCCCCACAAACCGCAGACATCATTAATTTAAGTTTAGGTGGCACCGGCTCAAGCGCTGCGGAACAACAGCTTTATCAGGATTTATTTGATCAAGGGATTATCGTCGTCGCCGCTGCAGGTAACGAAAACACCTCGCAAGACTCATTCCCAGCCGCCTACCCTGGTGTATTCTCCGTTTCCGCCGTCGACGCTGCCAATGAGCGCGCGCCTTATTCCAACTTCGGCAGCACGATTGACATTGCCGCCCCCGGAGGCAACTCAGCCCAAGACCTAACCGGTGATGGTATCGGTGACGGTATTCTTAGCACCTTTGTCGATAACGCTTCCGGCACACGCCGCTCATCCCAAGGCTTCCAAAACGGAACATCGATGGCCGCACCCCATGTCGCCGGGATGTTTGCACTAATGAAAGCCGTATACCCCGCTTTAACCGCCACAGACGTTGACGCACTACTGCAAAACGGCAGTTTAACCGACGATGCTGGCACCGCAGGGCTGGACGACATTTACGGCTTTGGCTTAGCCAACGCACTCAAGGCCGTTCAGGCCGCTCAAATCCTCGCTAACGGTGGCGAACCTCCAGAATTTCCAGCGTCTATCTCAGCAAGCCCTGCCCAAACCAACATCGGTGATAACGATAGCAGCGAGATTACCTTAAGCAACGCTGGCGACGGGTCACCCTCGCTAGTCCAAATCATCAGCAGCGAACCCTGGCTAAGCCTTAGCCCTGTAAGCACAAGCACTGATGGACTCGGAACTTACCGTATTAACGTGGATCGTAGCGGTTTATCCGATGGTAGTTACCTCGGGAATGCCCGTTTTGAATTTGATGGTGCCAGTAATTTAAGCGTCAATATCGCAATGAGCGTAGGCAATATCAACAGCCAAGGCAAAGCCTCGCAATTATTTGTAATTTTGCTCGACCCAGATACCAACCAAACAGCATCAACGATATTAGCCACTCAAAGCGGTGACACCTTGAGTTATCAGTTTTCAGATATTACGCCTGGCGAGTATTTACTCATCGTTGGCAGCGACGTCGATAACGACGACTTCCTCTGCCAACATGGTGAATTCTGCGGTGCTTACCCAACTTTAAGTGAGAATACCCCAATTAACCTGACACAAGATCTAAGTAATATTGATTTAATCGTGGATATCTTCACGGCATTTAACGGCGTAAACAGCAGCGCGCTTACCAGGCCTGGTGACGGACTAAATGATGTAAAAACAGCTCGCCCACAAGGCTTTCAAAAAGGGACACCACAGCAAAATGATTAATCCCCACTTCAAACCAATAACGCTACTTGCCCGTCGATTGAAGGCGGCTCAAACGTTCAAATTTGCAACATTTATTGCACTGACAATACTTAGTATTAGCGCCTGCCAAGGGGAGAGATCCGGGAGTATTAATCAGGAGGGGCAGGTGCGAGTGGAGGGGCAAAACGGTAACGACGAAACTTTAGCAAGTGTCACGCTTGCGCTAGTCGCTAACAACGTCTTTTGTCAGGCCAGCGATGCTGGTATGCGTCAACTACACAACATGCAAGACGTGCAGGCCGCTTTGCCCAAACAAGTATCCAAACACTACAACTTCCATAAGTACCAATACATTCTCACCTCGGCGGGAAGGAAAAGTACATTAGGATATCGCTTTGATATTACGGCAAAACAGGCGAACATCGACCCTAAAACCCAGAGTATCAACTTACCCTTGGTTTTAATAAGCCCACCTAAAGGCAGCATGGTGGCACAAATGATAAGCCAACCTTGTGCCATTATCGAAATCAGTAAGAGCAATGCAAAGCTACTGCACTTTGCACCTTGGCAAGTAACGCTTACTGACTAGCCCGACGCCAAAGACCTGCCCCCCAAACGCTGAGTAATTAATTGCTCAGCGTTTTTTCTACCACTTCAAAAACATCTTTCGACAAGCCTTCTTTAGCGTGAATACGCTGCAACTGCGACTTCATCAAACCTTGGCGTAACTCGTCATAGCGCTTCCACTTAGTGAAAGGCGATAGCAAACGCGCGGCGATTTGTGGGTTTGAAGTATCCAAAAGTAAAATTTGATCGGCCAAAAAAGCGTAACCCTTGCCGAATTTATGATGGAAGTTGATCGGGTTTCTCATCGAAAAACCCCCGATGACTGAGCGTAGTTTATTAGGGTTTTTAATATCAAAAGCTTCGTGCTTCATTAGCCCCAAAACGGTATCCAAAGTATTCGGTAGCGGGCAAGCACATTGCACAGCAAACCAATGATTGACCACCAACGCTTCGTCTTGCCACTTAGTATAAAAATTCGCTAAGGCATCCGATTTATCCTGCGCAATACTCGCTTTACTGCAATTAACAATCGCTGTAAGCGCGGCTAATTCATCACTCATATTAGTGGCGCTTTCTAGCTGCGCTTTACACAAACCAATTGCCGTATCGCTTCCACCAACCATCATATAGTGCAAGGCTGCGTTCTTCAGTGAGCGCTGAGCAATCGCCGATGCATCAATTGAGAAAGCCTCTGTGGTATTTAAACGCTCGTATGTATGCTTGAATGCATCAAACAGAACAAGCGCTATTTTACGCTGCACTCGCTTACGCGCGTAATGAATCGCATCAACATCCACCACTTTTTCTAAATCGGCCAAATACGCTTCAGACGGTAGGCTTAGCATTAATGCCACCATCGCAGGATCCAAACTCTCATCTTGCAACAACTGCCGGTAGGCCTCCAACAGGCGCTCATCTACAGCTGGCGCAGGCTCATTAACCAAGGCGGCCATCACCGACTGAATCACCTCAATAGCCAATTGCTGTCCGGCATTCCAGCGGCTAAACCCATCATTATCTGCGCTCATAAGGCGCATCAGCTGATCACGTGAATAGGCGTAGCTCATCTTCACTGGAGCCGAAAAACCACGCAAAAGCGAGGGCACTGGCGACTCTTTAATATGCTCAAATACAAACGATTGCTCTGACTCCCTCAGTTCCAAAACACACTGGGTATTGTCATCCGTTTCAGGGTTTGCTTGCTGCCCCTGCAAATGCAAAGGTAAGTGACCCGCATCACCAAGCAAGGCGACTGCAATCGGCACATGAAATGCCTGCTTCTCCTTCGCTTCCGGGGTCGCAGGACAAGATTGTTTAAAGCTCAGCGTAAAGGTCTCGGCTTCAGCGTTATAGTCACCACTCACCTTGACCTGTGGCGTGCCCGCCTGGCGATACCAGTGCATAAACTGACTAAAGTCTCTACCCGAGGCATCGGCCATCGCGGCGACAAAATCATCAATCGTAACGGCTTGACCATCGTGGCGCTCAAAATATAAATCACTGCCCTTACGAAATAGCTCGGCACCTAACAAGGTGTGGATCATGCGCACAACTTCGGCGCCCTTTTCATAAATCGTTAGCGTATAAAAATTGGAAATTTCAATAAACGAAGCTGGCTGCACAGGGTGAGCCATCGGACCCGCGTCTTCAGCGAATTGCATGCTACGTAGGAGCGATACATCCTCGACTCGCTTTACTGTGCGCGAGCCCATATCGGCTGAGAACTCCGCATCCCGAAATACTGTAAACCCTTCTTTTAAACTTAACTGAAACCAATCCCGGCAAGTGACTCGGTTACCTGACCAGTTATGAAAGTACTCGTGCGCCACTACCGCTTCCACGCGTTGAAAACCAGCATCTGTCGTGGTTTCGGGCTTTGCTAACACACAGGAGGTATTAAAAATATTCAGACCCTTATTTTCCATGGCGCCCATATTAAAATCATCGACCGCCACGATCATAAAGATATCAAGGTCGTACTCTCGACCATAGACCTGCTCGTCCCAAAGCATCGCCCGCTTAAGTGAGGCAATCCCATGGTCGCATTTATCTTGGTCTTTCTCTTCAACAAATACTCGAATACTTACTTCTCGCCCAGAACACGTCGTAAAACTATCGTCGACTGAGACTAAATCACCGGCAACCAAAGCAAATAAATAACACGGCTTTTTATGGGGATCATGCCACTTCACCCAATGGCGCCCATCGTCAGACTCGCCACTGTCGACTAGATTTCCGTTGGATAATAAAACGGGGTATTTGCTTTTGTCTGCACTAATGCGAGTGGTAAATTCACTCATCACATCCGGGCGGTCAAAGTAATAGGTTATTTTACGAAAACCCTCCGCCTCACACTGGGTGCAAAACATTGTGCGGGATTTATACAAGCCGTCAAGTGAGGTATTGTTTTGTGGCAAAATCTTCGTGGTGCAGGTGAAAACAAATTCGTCTCCGAGCTTATTCACCGTGAGAGTCTCATCCTGAAGCTCATAGGCACCGGAATCTAAGCGGCTACCATCAATCGCCAATTCAATTAATTCTAGGCCTTGGCCATGCAGCACTAAAGGTGCGTCTTTTTCGGCCTTCTCGTTGCGTACCATCGCTAAGCGTGAGTGTACTAAGGCGTATTCTTCATACAACTCTATTGCAAGCTCGGTTGTGTGAATCCAAAAGTCAGGCTCACTGTAGTCTTTTAAATAAATGGCCTTTGGTTGTGCATCATTCATAGCTAGAACCTAAAGTAAGTAATGTGATTTTTTATAGAATCGATATAGAATCAATTTTGATCGCAGTTGATAACATGATAACGGCATATGTGTTGATAGCAAGATAACTCATACTGTTTGGTACGGCTTACTCGGTTAAACCTTACCGCCGTTAATGAATGACAGTTTTAAAATTCGCTCATTTCTTCCAAACTAATGGCTTATCGGCTGCACCTTCTTCATTAGCTTCATTCTTAGCGCTACCACATGGAGTAGGTTTGGGCGGAACATAAGCGGTACGCTGCTCTTTCTCAAGATACTCGTGCTCGTAAGCAATAAGCGATTGAAAACAGGTAGCGCGTTGCTCCTCACTCAACTTCTCGCCACTTTCCCACTTACCTAGCTCGATCGCTTTTTTAAACTTTTCATAAATCTCCGGCGTTAATACCGATAACAAGGCATTTATATCCACATTTATCTCCTGTGTTTACCATAAACATCCACACGTACTACACGCATAAAAACCGCCACAAGTACGCCCAAAATTCCGCCACCTAAATGCGCCCAGTTAGCTACGTGTAAGCCCACCAAACTAAAAACACCGGTAAAGCCCAAGACCAACATAATTAGGACTTGCACATAAACATTCGTAGGGATTTGTAAATCTTCCAACTGCACTGGGGGTCGAAAATTAAGAACGGCTAAAAAGCCCAAATACCCAAAAACCACCCCCGACAAACCACCAAAGTACCATGATCCGGTCAAATAAAACTGTATAAAGTTAGCCCCTATTGCAACACTCAAGAACACTACCAAATACAAATAGGCTCCCATAACACGCTCCAAGCGTGCGCCGGTAAAAACGATAAACATACCGTTAAACAATATGTGCAGCTCGCTCATATGCAAGAACGTAGGCGACAGCATGCGCCAATATTGGCCGCTCTGCCAAAGGTACTCGACTGGAAAAAAATAGAAGACGTTAATCCACTCATTAACGGCGACAATTCGCACCAGCACATAACCCAGCACACCCAACAATAATGTCAGAAACGTGAGTGGCGTGTTCCGCATAAAATCACTTAGCGTCGACATTAAAGTATCAGGCTCGTCTGCTGACCCAGGATCTGACGTCACTCTCGTCGGGTCTTTGGCCTGCTCGCTCCTAGCCTCTTCTTTTTTTGCTTCGCCCATACAGGCATCCACCGAAGGTGCAAGGTCTTTACTTGCCACCCATAGCCACTGCTTGCCACGCTCTTCAGTAAAACGGTGAGGGATTTTTTTTTGATCCAGCAACTTATGCAAGCGTTGAAGGTCTGCGTGCACAGGAAATTCGCCGTGCACATACCAGCTCACAGTCCACTTCCGTATTCTATGCTCGCATCAACCCATACAATTTTATTAGCATCTAACTTACACTCACCGTCAAAGCGGTACGCCGCCAAACGCCCGTTTTTAACAGCACTGTAATCGAGGCATGCAACGTTCGTACTCTGCACACTCGGCTGGCCACTGAGCCAGTAATGCCCAAAGAATACCGGCACCGCAGTTTCATCGTAATGTAACAACGATTGTTTCTGCTTTTGAGATAAAGATGTGACGGCCAAATCCTCAGGTAGCGGATCCGGTTGGTAGACAACGTCTTGTAATATTTGCGGGTTACTGGACCAGAATTTAGTACGGAAAAAGCGACGCTTACGCCCGTCAGAACTATCGATGTGACGTCCATCGGGTAATTGGATACCGGTACCGCGTGTCAAACGGTTCATAAAGTGTGCCGCAAAGGAGTTCTGGTCAGCGGTCTCTTGTATCCACTGCCGATCGATCACTCGTTTATCGGTTTTGAAACGCTCGATAAGCGCTTCATCCCAACAGGCATGCACAACACGAAATCCATCAAGTTCAAGAAAAGCGGGAAGAGAATACATCCATTTAAGGAAGAGCAGCCATTGTTGCTCATGGCCTTCAAACTGCCTCAATGTACTGGAAATTTGCTGCTGATACTGGAGGTTATGTTCTCGCACATATTGCGGTAGTTCGTATTGCGCAGAGTCGAGGGTCTCAGTGGTATAAGCCAGTGCATTGTATTCGTGGTTGCCCATCACGCAATGCGCGCTACCAGTATCCACCATGTTTTTTACCAAGTGCAGCGCTTCACGAATGCGTGCACCACGGTCAATTATATCCCCGGTGAAAACGGCTTGACGTGAAGGATGATAATAAACCTTATCTTCGAAGGCCTTACCACCCGCGCCACGACTGTCCGAGCGATAGCCCAAGCGCTTGAGCAACGCCTCTAAACTCAAAGCACAACCGTGAATATCACCAATTATATCGAACCCAGAATACTGCACTACCGAGCTAATGCCCCCTACCTCTATTACAGCTGCTACTTTTGTTTCTACTACTATTATTTCTACTGCTGCTTCCAACGTTAGCACTACTTTTTTACTGTGCTAACGCCACTTAACTATTTTAGCTGGTTTAACTATTTTAGCTGGTTTAACTATGGCGACCCTGTTGTACTCGCCCAACCCAGTTTAGTGCGGCAAGTTTCGTAAAAGTTGTGGCCTTCAGGGTGAATCAAATGCAACTTCTTTTTAGCTTTTGAGATTACGACTCTATCGCCCGGGGAGGATACCACGTGTATTTGCCCATCGCAGGTCACGTGGGGCTCTAGGTTATTTTGCTCGCTAATCACCAAAGTGATGTTGCTATTACCATGCACTACAATAGGTCGGCTACTGAGTGTATGAGGATTCATTGGCACCAGCGCAATCGCATCAAGGTGAGGGTGTAATATAGACCCTCCGCCACTCAAAGCATAAGCCGTTGACCCGGTCGGCGATGAGATAATCAAGCCGTCCGAACGCTGCCGATAAACAAAATGCTCATCAATGTATAATTCG
This sequence comes from Alteromonadaceae bacterium, assembly GCA_002746115.1. Lineage (GTDB taxonomy): Bacteria > Pseudomonadota > Gammaproteobacteria > Pseudomonadales > Cellvibrionaceae. Next base: position 21,429 of record NVXL01000031.1, on the reverse strand, counting down.
AACTCAATCATCCGAATAAACTTACCTGGATGCACGACCACATCGTTCAAAGCGTCACAGCTAAATACTTCTTTGTCATCACGAAGCAGCTTAGCCGTTAACAGGCTACGCTCGTCTTCTTGGTATTTACCTTCAAGTACATCGCCAACCTTGTACTCAATTTCTTCTGGTGATATATCCGTCAGAAAACCAAGACGACCACGATTGATGCCGAGTATTTTAATCTTTGTACCCGCGAAGAAGCGCGCGGCGCCCAATAAGCTGCCATCACCGCCGACAACTATAATCAAATCACATTTTTTAGCGAGCTGCTTGCGCGACACAATAGGCATCGTAGTATTTGGAAGCGCCGCTGAGGTTGCCTCATCGATGAGTATCTCTACCTCCTGCTTGTTTAGATAGCTGATTAATCGTTGCAGTGAAAAATGAATATCTTCGCTACCAATACGCCCAATCAAACCAATACAGGAAAACTCACTCATAACGCCTCACTGTGTAACTTACAAAAAAACATCAGCTAAATGCTGAAGCGGCGACTCATACAATTATAGAGGTAAGCCTGACACGGCCATTTAAACTCTGTCGACAAGCTGACCTAACTCTTATTGGCCCAACTCTGACTGACCTAACACTTACTGAGCTAACAAAAGCGTTGATAAGCGCTATCGATTGCTAATTAACCCGTTAAATGCGAGTTGGTTAACATTGCGAGTCAGAATGGTACCATACCTGATGGTTTTCAAGGGCAATACTCCAAAACCTAACCCTAGGCTTAAGACCTCCCCGACAAGCTTCGCCGCCCCTGCAAACCACCTGAATGCACAGCGACTACACAGCTCCCAGCTCTGATGTCACCAACCAAGGCTTTTTGATAAACCGCCCACATGACCTTAGAGGTATAAACAGGGTCAAGCAGCACACCAGTTTGCCGCTCAAAGTCTTCAACAAACGCCGCTAAATAGGAAGGGTATTTGGCAAAACCACCGCAGTGAAAATCATAATTCAGATGCCAATTATCCGCGCCACCACCCACACCAGAGTCCAACGCTTGCATTAACTCAGTCACAGCACTCGCATATTCAAGCTGATCCTCCAAGCGTGTCAACTTAAGTGCCACCACGCCCATAGTCGCGACCCCCTCTAATGACGTCCCGCTTAAACCGACATTAAGTCCAGCAAAAGAACTTCCGGTACCGCAAGCGTGCACCAGTAAATCAGGCCTACAATCTACTGTATTAGCTAGAGTGCTAGCTAAACCTTTAGCAAGGACGCAACAGCCACGAGCACCTTCGGAACCGCCCCCGCCCTCAGGAATCCAAAAACAAGCCCCCAACTGCTGCTCCAATTCACGGTAGAAATCGGTATCGTAACGCCGAAGATAATCAGACCGAGAAATAAAATGTAAACGCATCCCCATTTGCTCTAGATCTTTTAGGGTTGGACTATATTGTTTTGGCGCCTCGCCACGAATAATGCCAATACTCGAAAAACCTTCGAGCTGTCCCGCAGCGGCCAAAGCATAGAGATGATTGGAATAAGCTCCACCGAAACTTGCCACAGGAACATCTTGACCACTATTAAAATAAGCGTTTAAATGGCCGTGGAGCTTATACAGTTTGTTGCCGCCGAGCTTGTCACCTAATAAGTCATCCCTTTTTATTAGCAAACAAATGCCTAATTTTTGTAACGGTTTAAACCTCACCTCTTGTACTGGAGCAAGGCTTGCAATCGCGGTCAAGGGCTGGCTCAACCAGTTAGGAGGTAAAAGAGTTTTGGTATCCGAATCAAACAAAAACAATTCACCTCGTTAACCGCTGCAAAACAGTGCTGTTTTTAATTATTTGAAATCTTTTAAATCAAAAAAATTTCATATGGAAGTTCTATATGAAAATACCGCATGAAAAACTCAGTATACAACAATGATTTGATTTGATTTGATTTGATTTTTAGAAAAAATCATGCAAAGTCGTACAATGCTTACCCCAAGCTTCGTATATACTTAAAAAAATATACTTCTCATAAATTAATTAAGCCGTTATCAAATAGCACGCAAATGACACCAATCGCGCAGGGCCGTTTTGATAACGCACCACAAATATGGGCATTATAACGATATGACTGCTAAGTTATGAATAATGTAAACATATATCTTGTCGATGACGAACCCGAGATCGCCGACTTAGTCGAAGAAGTACTGGAGTCTATCGGCCTATCTTGCTGCTCATATTTAGCAGCAAATGATTTTTTTAACGAAACGCGCACCTTTGCACCACACGCCTTACTCATCCTCGACCTCAGTATGCCAGATATGGATGGCATTGAGGTTATGCGTCAACTCGCCTCAACACCAAGCCCGCCAGCGATTATTTTAATGAGCGGCAAAGATAAAAGCGTATTACATTCTGCTGAAGAACTCTGCCGAGCGCACGCACTCCAACTTGTCACCACGATGCCAAAACCCTTCCATATTCGTCAGTTAATTGAAGCGGTTAACAGTTACACTTCAAGCATCGAGCAACACGTTAACGCCGTTCAGCAACCTACATCTACATACAACATCTCTCCAGCCATGATCGAGGAGGCAATATCACAAAAACAACTCATATTACACTACCAACCACAGATCAACATATCCTCTGGCCGATTGAGTGGCGCCGAAGCACTAGTGCGCTGGCAACACCCCCAAATAGGTATGATATATCCAGATAGCTTTATCCATTTGGCCGAAAAACACGGCCTTATCGACGCACTCACACGCCGCGTTATTGAAGAGGCTGTCGCACAGCAAAAGAAGTGGCAGCTAGCACAACTCAACCTGCCCGTATCAGTCAACATCTCAGCAGACGACATCACCAGCTTGGCGCTACCAGATCAATTAATCAAAATGCTAAACGACAACACTTTAGATGCACGCAATATCGTGCTCGAAGTGACTGAGAGCACCCTGATGGGAGAGCTGGTACGCTCACTCGATATTTTGACTCGTTTACGACTAAAGGGCATTCACCTAGCCATTGACGATTTTGGTACAGGCTTCTCCTCACTATCGCAACTGCATAAAATCCCCTTCAGCGAAATGAAAATCGATTGCAGCTTCGTAAAAGCCATGATTGACGATAAAGATGCACGCGCGATTGTCAAAACCTGCATCATTTTAGGACACGAATTAAACATGCGCGTCGTCGCAGAAGGCGTAGAAACCGCAGAGCACTTAGCCCTACTAAAAGAGTTTAATTGCGATATAGCCCAGGGATACTACATCGCCAAACCGATGCCTCCCGAGGCTTTTGACCGATATTTACAAGAAAAGCTATAACTAGATAGCAACAGTAGCGGCAAGGTAAACTCAAGCCGACTTCAACTGCTCAGCTTGATGCCCTAGGCATCTATCACACTGCCCCTGCACAAAGCTTGCGGGCTTCTCTACTCGATCAACATTCTCTCCGCAAACCTGCCCCTGCTCGTCTTCGGCACTACATATGGGGACATTATAGTGGTCAAGCCAAGCGCTATAGTGAGCCTCATCAACATTACAAAAGCGCGCAACAAAGGCCGTTGGGTTTTCCATGTAATCGGGTAACTCCGCAATCGACAAAGTAATAGGCCCAGCTCCTGGCTGATAAGACATAAAGCTAAGACCTTTTTCCACCATTTTGCCCAGTAACCTCATGTCCCCGTTTGCTAGATAATCGGCGCTTTCCCGACGCAAACGACTCACCTCCTCCTCAAGGCGCTCCTCTTGCTCGCGGCGATACATCAGCTCAACGTCTTTTTTCTGAATCTGCTCATGAAACTCACTCACAGCCGTATCAAGTTGCCCCTGCATTTCTTCGTGCAAGCTCTCCTCTAACTCCTGCAGATGCTCCTGCCCACCTTCATGCGTACGCGCCAACTTGTGCTCAAAATAATCTCGTAAGCCCGCGATTTTTTGTGTCTGCACGTCAATGGTCTCACGCATGACAATATTTTTTTTAGCCTGTGACTCAACCTCCTCATTCAGCAATAGGCTTTGTCGCTCAAGCTCAGCAACTTTTCTATCCTTATCGGCCAGTATCGCCTTGTATTCTTCAATCAGACTTTGGTGCTGCAGCTTAAGCGTATTCACAGCATTCTCTCGCTCACCGGCCATTACCCTCGACTGCAAACGTAACTCCCGCTGAAACTGATCCGCTTGGTTGCGCATATCTTTATCAAACTGGGACTGTAAGCGTGCGGTAACTTGCTGAGCGACCTCCCCTTGAGACAAGCTCGCACCGTTATTATCCAACTCGGGTACTTGTGAGGGTCGAAATTGAAATGCTAAGCGATTACGCTGAATAGCGCGGCGAATCTGACCAAAGATAACACGACCACTTTGACCTGCTGGATCCCAAAGCTTGTCTCGGTAACGCGGCTCAGGGCAATGACTAAGGCAGGTTACACCGATAGGCCCTGCACCCATGTCCGGCCCCTGACTACAGTTGAGGCTAAATTGCTCTAAAGGCAAGGACCAAGACGGGTCAACCTCGCCTCTAGAGGTAAACCCTACGAAAAAGAAAACAGCATTTTTCACCAAAAGCTTAGCATTCACCTCTAGGTAAATCGCTTTCAGAGTCTTATTAGCTAAATCAGCCGCCGGAACATAACCGTCTAACAAAGCGTTAAACTCAGACATGTTCATTTCTCGAAATATTTCGTCGCTCTCTTCCGAGAGAAATAATACTGCACTCGCTAGTTCATCTTCGTCAAAAATCACGATTACCTACCCAAATATTGTTAACCGCTTCAAAACTAAGATTAGCCCTGTTTGAGCTATTGAATGCGTAAAACAAAGATTATCATGCGACTAAAAGATAAAAACGTGAACTAGTTAAAGTCCGTTAGATCGAATACGTATGGATGACAAAAAAACAAGGAAAACGAGTAAAAACAACCATTTATAGCTTACTAAATAGTCATCGCTGGACAAAAAATAGGGGGCATTCAAGGGAAGTAAACTAAGGACTACACAGGGATTGGAGACTGAGGGCTAAGATATGAAATCAATAATTAGCGCTGGATTCAGCGCTAATTTTATACATCTAAACATTCATCTAAATAGGAGTCACCATACAATTCATCGTATTCGCTAATGACTTGCTCAGCGGCCTCACCTTCAAGACTCCAGGTTAACTCCAATAACTCTTCTACATAATCTTGCATTCTATGCACCTCCGCATATTATATTCCTCGCTCTTATGACAGCGACATTTGTTATTTTAAAGGGTTAATACGACCACTTACGTGTTATTACAACAAACAATGTAAGCTTTGAATATATACCCTGCATAAAGGATTGTTAAGAAATTGAGTACGATTGGCACCTGTAGCCACAACTTAATGCAAAAAAGCAATCTTTTTCGAAACAAATCTATATTTACCAATTTACGACAATTAACACGAAGCGAAGTGCCATAAAGCTTATAAAGAGCTAACACTAACCGAAAGGGCTAATACTCTTTAGAGCTGAAACTTCAGTATAGCTAAGGATTTGGATCTAGGCAGGGGGACTAACAGGCTGTGTTCCATAAATTAGGAGCCCGTAAACTAAGTATCCGTTCTAATCTTCCGTAAACTAATCGTCCGTAATCACGCAATAAGTGAAATGTAGTCAGTACATAAAAAAGCCCCGCATCAAAGATGCAGGGCTTTAGAATAATGGCGACCCGGAAGGGACTTGAACCCTCGACCTCCGGCGTGACAGGCCGGCATTCTAACCAACTGAACTACCGGGTCGCTGTAAAAACGCTCAATACCTTAATAGTCAAGTATTAGCATCGGCGTGCAAGCAAGCTTGCAAATGGTGGGTGGTACAGGGGTCGAACCTGTGACCTACGCCTTGTAAGGGCGCCGCTCTACCAACTGAGCTAACCACCCATGTTGTGAGAGATGCGCATTCTACGCTAATTCGAGATAGTGTCAACGGGTATTAATCACTTTTTGCTTTTTTATTTTTTACGTGTCTATAAAATAGCTCTAAAAAGACACTTCACTCGCTAATATTTCATATCCGGCGGAACATTAAACCGCGCGGGTCGGTCAGGGCGCTCGCTCTGACCTCTACGGAACTCGCGCAGCTGAAACACATACGCCAAAACCTGCGCCACGGCCACGTATAAGCCCTCTGGCACCGGATGATCAACCTCAGTAGTATGATAGATAGCTCTCGCCAGTACCGGTGCTGGCAATTGCTCAATGTTGTTCAAGCGCGCAATTTCACGTATTCTCATCGCCGTGTGATCTACACCTTTAGCAAGTAAAATCGGCGTATCCATGGTCTCAGGATCGTACTTTAGCGCGACTGAAAAGTGTGTCGGGTTGGTAATCACCACGTCCGCTTCAGGCACAGCCGACATCATGCGTTTACTGGACATTTCTTGCTGCAACTGGCGGATTCGCCCTTTCACCTCAGGCTTACCCTCCGTATCTTTCATTTCATCTTTAACGTCTTGGAGAGACATTTTGAGCTTTTTAGTATGCTCAAAAATCTGAAAAGGGATATCCACCATCGCGATCAAAATGGTACTTGCGGCTAAGATCAGCGAGGCTTTACCCGCTAACAACAAAGAGTGCGTCATTGCCGTGCGGATATTTTCTGCCGCAAGACCTAACAACTCGTCCTTCATGCTAGCGAGCAAGAAATAGGAAACCGTCATTACCAGTACGACCTTTGCAATGGATTTGACCAGCTCCACCAAAGATTTAACCGAGAACATCCGCTTCAACCCAGCGATGGGCGACAGTCGGTTAAATTTTGGCGCAATCGATTTAACGCTAAACAGCCACCCGCCCAGTGCCAAAGGCCCTAAAAAAGCCGCAATAGCCAAAAGCGCAAACACCGGTACAAGCGGAAAAAAAATATCATAAAACGCTTGACCTAAATTGTAAAACATCTGCTCCGTATCAAATATAGCCCGGCGATCCAAGGTAAAGTTGTTCCTCAAAATGCCCGCCAAATGCATGGCAATATTCCCACCAAAGTAGTACAAGCATAAAGCCCCCACCAGCAGCACCGCCGTCGTAGTGAATTCTCGAGAACGGGGCGCCTCCCCATCCTCTTTAGCTTTGTCTAAGCGTTTCTGGGTGGGTTCTTCGCTCTTCTCCTGGGCACTGTCATCTGCCATAGCGTCTCACTTGAGCTCAAGAATGTTACGTAGGAACATAAAACCATGTTCGGTCACATCTAAGTATGCGTAATTAAAATTCCCTAATCCAATCCACATCAAGACTAGGCCGCACATTAAGGTAAACGGAAAACCCACCGCAAAAATATTCAATTGAGGCGCAGCACGACTCATAACGCCAAAAGCAATATTAATGAGTAGCAAAGAGGTGATTACAGGCAGCGACAACCGTAATGCCGTCGCAAACATCCAAGAAGCGAGACTCACCACCTTCATAAAGATAGCCACATCAAAAGTCATCTGCCCCGGCGGAAGCGTTTGAAAACTTTCAACAAGCAACATTAGCATTAATAAATGACCATCCGTAGACACGAAAATAAGGGTCGTGAGCATCAAATAAAACTGAGATAGAGCCGTGGTTTGTAAACCACTGGAAGGGTCATTCATCTGCGCGAAGCCTAAACCCATTTTCATCGACAATATTTGCCCGGTCAACACAAAGACCTGAAAGACTATTTGGAACGAAAACCCCGTCAAAACCCCGATCAGCGCCTCTCTAGCCACCAAAATCATTCCCTGGTAAGTCAAGGCAGTCATCGAAGGTAATGGCGGTAATAGTGGCACGACTAGAATAGTGGTCAAAACAGCAATGGAGAGGCGCGCCTTGGTGTTAACGAGCTTAGACCCCAGTATCGGCATCACCATGAACATTGAGCTAATCCGTATTAACGGCAGAAAATACTGTTGAATAAAGGCCGCTATCTCGCCATCGGTGATCATAGTTAAATGAGCAGTTCCGGCACCATAAGCATGAGACGCTCGAACAAATCTAGAAAGTTTTGCAGCAACCAAGGGCCTGTCGTCATAATGGTCGCCAAAGTAATTAATAGGCGAGGCAAAAAGCTCAAGGTTTGCTCATTAATTTGAGTGGCGGCCTGAAAAGTACTCACCAATAAACCGACCGCAAGGCTTGGGGCGACAATAACGGAGACCATCGTCATCGTTAAAAAGAAGGCCTCACCAAAGAGCTGTAATGCGATTTCTGGCGTCATATTCGTGACCTCTCAATAAGATAAGCATAACACTCGCCCGCAATAGCACTCTGCCACAATAGCATCGTCAGATTCCAAAGCTCGCAGCAAGCGTACCAATAATAAGCGCCCAACCATCAACAAGAACAAACAGCATGATCTTAAATGGTAGTGAGATAATCAAAGGAGACAACATCATCATACCCATTGCCATCAAGACACTGGCCACTACAATATCAATGACTAAGAAAGGAATAAAAATCATAAACCCAATCTGAAACGCGGTTTTTAGCTCTGAGGTAACAAAAGCAGGCATTAGCACGTTAAAGGGAATACTTTCTGGCACATCAACAGGCGGTAAATTACCGATTCGAAAAAACAAATCGATATCGGACTCGCGGGTATTAGCCAACATAAAGGCATGCACAGGGGCTTTGGCAAGCTCAAAAGCCTCACGAGCATTCAGCTGCTCATTAATATAGGGCTGTAATGCACGCTCGTTTACGGTCTCTAACACTGGTGACATGATGAAAAAAGTTAAAAACAGCGCCAAGCCAATCAATATTTGATTTGACGGTGATTGCTGTAGACCTAAGGCCTGTCTTAAAATAGAAAACACAATAATAATACGAGTGAACGATGTCATCATCATCAACATGGCGGGTAGAAACGTCATCGCTGTCATCAGCATCAGTATCTGAAGCGTGATGGTATAGTCCTTGGTGCCATCGGTATTTGTTTTCACCGATACTGCAGGCAAACCATTAATGGGCCTAAAGCTTTTACCCACGGCAGAATTATCCCCCGATATTGAGGAAATAGGTGCATTATTCAGCACCTCATCAATAGCCGTGGAGGCAGAGTTCTGCGCATGCGCCGCCGCTGACACCACCACAGCAAATAAACCCACCAAAAACAGTCGAATCAAGCACACAGGTATAATGCGGTCGATCACCTGCTTTTGAATTTGACGACGTGCTAAATGACCACCTTGCATGATGCCCCACTTACTCTACAGATAATAATTAGATTGGCGCAAAACTATTACGACATACGGTTACTTTTAAGTATCTCTTTGATGTAACTAGAGAAATCTTTTTTACCCATGAAAGTCGCATTTTCAGCTACGCCTTCATTAGCGGGAGAGGTATTAGCAGGAGAGACAATACTTTTATCTGCGTCAATAGTCTCAGAATAAGCCAAGGCATTCCCTTGAGCTTTGTTTTCGGAACCAAACACGTGAACACAAGCGACACGACCAGGCGCGACACCTAAAAGGATTTTTTGCCCTTCAACATCCACGAGCACTACTTTTTCACGATGCCCAACAGCCAAGGTAGCCACATGTTTTATCGTCTGCCCCGATGCGAGATGAACAGCGCCCAACTTTTTAGCTAACCAGGCAAAGAAAAAAATTAGGCAAGTAACAAACAGTAGCGCCCCGACAACTTGCCCGACTTGCGCACTAGGCAAAGAAATACCCGAAGTCACCTCCTCCGCATAGGCGCGAGTAGATACGCTAAAAGCCCCAGCCGCAATAAGAGCAGCCGTAATAAAATTAAAGCCTGAGCGAAACAAAACTGCCATCAATTGTGTGATCTGCATACATTTACCTCCTCCCCCCAAAAAAGTTATCGCAGCTTTTTAATGCGCTCAGACTGGCTAATCACGTCTGTCATACGAATCCCGAATTTCTCGTTCACCACAACCACTTCTCCGTGCGCAATCAAGGTGCCATTCACCAGCACATCAAGTGGCTCACCCGCCAAACGGTCAAGCTCAATTACCGAGCCTTGGTTTAGTTGCAACAAATTACGAATGGTAATTGAAGTACGCCCCACCTCCATCGAGATACTAACGGGAATATCGAGAATAACCTCCAACTCGGGGCTACCCATGTGATTATCCACCGAGCCTGCCATGTCAAACTCATCAAATTCAACCGCATCTGCTTCCGATTGGCCCGCCTCATCTTCGGACGTTTGCTGCTCCATCGCAGCAGCCCAGTCATCCGCCATACTATCCTGATTGACGTCATCCTTCGGGTCGTCACTCATCTTCTTTCACTCCAGATACAGAAATATTACGAAGGTGGCTACGATCGATATATTCGACCAGCTTTAAAGCCAAATTCTCATTGCGCTGCCCAATCGTGGCCGTAAATACAGGTACACCATTAGCCGTCACGACTTGCGCCTCCGGCATGGTGACAGGAATAATGTCGCCCTCACGTAGCTCCACGATATCGCGCAAGCTAATTTCTCGACGCACAACATCACACTCCAAGTCGATTCGCGCCTCCATAACGTCCTCTTTCAAGGCGTTCACCCAGCGATCATCGCGATCATCTGTGTCGGACTGCAAACCCGCATCAAGCACATCACGAATTGGCTCCACCATAGAATAAGGCATGGTGATATGAAGTTCGCCGCCGCCGCCATCAAGCTCGACATGAAAAGTGCTCACGACCACGACCTCGCTAGGACTTACGATATTTGCCATCGAGGGGTTTACTTCGGAGTTTACAAATTCGAAGTCTATTAGCTTCACCGGCTTCCACGCTTCGCGGAGATCAACAAAAGCTTGCTCCAACACGATCTGCACAACACGTAGTTCGGTTGGGGTAAATTCCCGGCCTTCAATTTTGGCATGGCGCCCGTCACCACCAAAAAAATTATCTACCAATTTGAACACTAGCTTGGCATCTAAAATAACCAGAGCCGTGCCCCGTAATGGCCTAAATTTCACCATGTTTAAGCTGGTTGGCACATAAAGGGTATGTACGTATTCTCCAAATTTCTGAATTTGAATGCCGCCAACGGAGACATCGGCGGTTCTACGTAACAGGTTAAACATACTAATGCGGGTATAACGTGCAAATCGCTCATTAATCATTTCGAGTGTGGGCATACGCCCACGTACTATACGGTCTTGACTGGTAAGGTCGTAACTCCGTATCGCACCAGGCTCAAAGTCGTCTTCGGCTTCTATGTCACCGTCGTCGACCCCGTGGAGTAAAGCATCAATTTCGTCTTGCGATAATAAATCTTGCACCAAGCCCGCCTATTACTTAATTAAATTGCTTAATTGAATTGCTTAATTGAATTGTTTTTACGCTACAAATTACCTAAAGGAGTTACTGCATCACCAAGTTGGTAAAAAGCACTTGCTCTATGCCAGGCTTTCCAATTTCTTTTTCCAGAATCATTTGCAGCTCTTCCAAGCACTGAATCCGCATCAGCTCTTTTCCCTCGGCAGTTTGCACCTCTTCATAGAGCTGTCCACCGATTAAAATCACCAAGGCATTGCGGATCATTGGCATATGCAGTTCGATCGCCGATATCACATCAGCATCGCGTGTTAATAAGGTAATGTCCGCCTGCATAAAGCGCTGGCGTCCGCGAGCGTCAAAATTCACAATAATGGATGGTTTTAAGGGGTAATAAATGGCTTTCTTTTTAACCTCGACGACTTCCTCACCTTCGGCCATTTCGCCCTCTTCACCAGTAACTTCCGGCCCATCACTCAGTATTTTAAGCGCGAACAAAGTCCCGCCAACCGACAAGCCAATAATAATTAGTGCCAACAGAGCAAGTAACAAAGGCTTTTTTAAGGACGCAAACCCACCCTTTTTCGCTTCGCCATCTTCGCCTTCTTTGCCTTCTTCGCCTTCTGTCTCTTCGGGATCATCAGCCATGTCAAAATTCCGTCACGTGCCACATATCGCATTGATGATAGCAAAAGCTGTGCCAGCAAACGCTCACCAATCATTAAATTCAACGAGATTAAACCCAATGTTAGGCTACATTTAACACGTTAGTTATAAGATATAAAATTATAGGCGGACGCCAGACAACAGCACGCGCTTACCTCTACTTTATATAATGTAGTTGGCGATGCTAGCTTTTGAAAAAAGATTTTGCTTTTTAGATAAAAACAGAACAAAAAACGGCCGATTAAGGCCGTTTTCTGAGAATGATGTCAATTATGCGTAGCTGTCGACCCCATAAGTTGCGAGCATTTGCTCTCCTGCAACTTCACCATTTAAGTCTTCCGCTTGTGATTCAGCTTCAGCATCGGCTCCTGAGTGATGCCCCTTTGCCATATCCCCTTCGTCATCGCCACCTTCTGCCTGATCACCGCCACGATCGCTCACGTCCATGTCAACCAAATCAAGGCCTTGCTGCTCAAGCAATTCCCGCAGTCTACTTGCGGTCTGATCTAAAGCTTCTCGAACTTGCGCACTGGAGGAGACAAAACTGATCGAAACCTGCTCCTGGTTTACACTCACCTTAACTATTAATGGCCCAAGCTCCGGTGGATCGAGCTGTAATTCAGCCGTCTGAATATTCTGAGCCGCCATCATTGCGGAGCGCTCCGCCACCATGCCCACCCATTGGGGCTGGCCAAACTGGATATTCACCGGCAGCTGCACCCTTGCGGCTGATGCCAGCGGGCTTTGAGCCTGAGCGCCAGCGGGGTTAAACTGGGCCAAAGTGATGCTGCTACTTTCACGCAAACTACTCACCGGGCGAGCTAGCTCCAGAGCTCCCCCGCCCTTCGCTCCTGCTGGCTGCAAACGAGCAGCAAGCGTACTTAAGTCCATCAATCCACTTTTGCCGTCTTTAGTTGTTGTGCCCGCTAATAATTCACCCAACTCAGCCTTTGTAGCCTCGCCCGTTTTAGCCGCTAAGGCCTCGGCCGCATCACCACCTGCTGTGCCGGCCTGCCCTTGACGTAAATTCATAAAGATATCTTTGCCCAGAGGTGAAGCCGCTTGCCTCTGGGCACCTTCATTCGCTGTACTCAAGTCGCCCGCAAGTGCTCCCTCCACTACTGGAGTACCAACGCTTTGAATCCCTGGCGCTTGAGATGCAACACCGGAGTTCGGAGCGTCCGCCGCTTGAGCGGCTGCTTGCTCACCCACACTAGAAGCCTCCTGTATTTCGGCATCCAATACAAGCAGCTCCTCGTCATCTGTAAGCGCTTGAGCTAAAAGACCGCTTGTACTTTCTCCCGCCTCCTCACTCACATCAGTGGCAATTTCGCCGCCTATACCAGAGGCTTCAACATTCAACAGACCTTTTTCATCTAGCGGCATCGAGTCAACCGCCTCTTCAGCATCCAACGATTGCGCTGGCGTGGATTCGGGCAGTGTATCTTCAGCTCCCTCGGCTACTGGGGAGGCGGTTTTCGTTTCTGAATCAGCTTGAACACCGTTATTAGCCTCGGTGGTATTTTTACCCCCATCGCTGGTCTCAGATTTTTTGACCGGCCGCTCTGACGCCACCGAATCATCACGCGTTTTCGAACGTTCTACCGATCGTTCATGATGATTAGGCCGCTCAGGTTCGCGCCTTGTAACTTCGTCATTGGCGCGCGTATTCGCCGCGAGCTTACGCTCGTGACGATGCTGGTCACTCAGTGTTTGCTGAAACGAACGGCTAGTCGTTTTTGCATTAAGGTCGGCAACGCCTACAGTGATTCCGCTACCAACAAGTGGTAAACCCTGGGGCGATTTCAGATGTTGAGATTTAAACAATTCACTGGCAGTAGAAGCGCCAGAATTACCCGAAGCCGCCGATGGGCGTAACTGCGAAAGCAATGGATTGGTCGATAGTGCCATTAGTTTTCCCCATATCCGCTAAGCCATGCGCAACAAACACGCAGGCGGTAAACTCTTGCCGCTTACATTTGCCAACAAGAGCATAAACATACTCATGAAGATGCTAACGCAAGCCTTATGCCAAGAGAGTGCCAAGAGGATTAGATAAAAGAAATACTAAGAAAAGGCCGCTAAGGCCTAGAATGACGTAACACAGATGAAGAGGATTACAAGTACGCTGATAAAGCCTCACAAACATCGGCAAAAGCTTGCTCAAGAGCGGCGAATTGCTCCTCTTTGTCAACAAGCGCTTGTTGACGCGCCTGAGTCTCCAGCACCTCGCAAAGGTCACCGATTACCACAGCGCCAATATTGCGACTGCTGCCTTTGATACCGTGAGCCTCAGCGCAAACCCCATCGTCATCATCAGCTTTAATCGCTTCTTTAAGGCGGCCCATACGCTCGCTGGAGTCACCAATATATGTTTCTATTAACAGGTTAAAATTCTCGCCGAGCAAGTCCTTTAAACTGTCCAAGGTCTCACTATCAATGGCGTGAAGCTTACTCATTTGCTATCCCGTCGATTAAATTTGTGATTTGTAAACATTATGATTTGTAAACCCAGTCATTTGTAATCTAAGCATCATGACTCCAGCGGTAGGCAACCTCAATATCATTACCCGGCGGGTGCACTATAAGTGATTCACACAAAGAGTTCATCAGAGTAAAGCCTCTACCGAAATAATCTTCGTTTTCTCTTACCTCATCACCTTCTGGGCGAATTGTTTTATTCTCGAACTCAAAGCCCGGACCGGAGTCTTTTACTCGAATTTTAAGCAATCCGCCTTTATCGTCCGCAAAATGCTCGAGGGTAAAACCAACGGTGCCTTCGGTGAGACTTTTCAAACGCTCGTTTTTTTCGGTATAAAACTCGGTAAAACCTCCTGACGTCGCTTTAAGCGAGGATGATAAGCCCAGCACCCCATGCTCCAAGGCGTTTGCGTAAAGCTCCGCTAAGATCGTGTATAGCGGCGTGCGATGCTGTTTAAGCCCCGGCACTTCAGACATTACGTTCATCAATAATGGCAGCGGGTCAAAACCTTTAAGGCTCGACTCGGGTAGGTTAAACTGCATACTCCAATCTGCCAGTGATCCTTTACGCCTTTCAGAACTAATGTCGTAACTCGGTTTAATGTCGAGATCTTGCATTTCAATTTCAACAAGAGAGATGTCATCATCTTTCTCGCCAGAACCAATATGTTGCTGAACGCGCCGTAGAATGTCGTCAAAAAGCGTGTCTTTATCTTTATTTTGATAGAGTATTTGGTGCAAGCGTTTCTCACCAAACATTTCTCCGCGTTTATTACGAGCCTCAAACGCACCGTCCGACCACATAAAAAGGCGATCGCCGTATTCAAGATCCAAAGTGACTGATTCACCAGTAAAATTCTTGCTGGGCATTACACCAAGCGGTAAATTCCCAGAACCAATCAGTTGATAATCTTCAGTACTTTTACGATAGAGAAAAGCTTCCGGCAATCCCCCATTCCAAATTTTGACGCTGCTCTCTTTGAAGTTAAAGTCCACACAGATGGCACAGCAGAAAAACCCGACAGGTAAAATTTCGTGTAGCTTTTGGTTAATCTCTCGGAGTACATCGGACATACTGAAACCTTTACGCACCATCCCGTAAAAGGTCGTAGCTAGTGGCATAGAGCCAATCGCTGCAGGTAGACCATGCCCGGTAAAATCGCCTAACAGCACAAGCATATTACCGCTAGGGCTGACTTCAGAAACCAAAACATCGCCATTAAACACCGCTAGAGGTGACATGTAATGACGAATATTGCCTCGATCTAGGCAACCGGTATGAGCAATTTTATCAAACACCTGCTTAGCAACCGTCTGCTCTTGAATGAGATGCAGGTTGTTAGCTTCGATTTGCTCTTTTTGCGCAAGCACCGTTTGGTGCATGCTGCGCATACGGCCAAATGCTTTGATTTTAGACTGTAATACCACACGATTGTAGGGCTTAGGGATAAAGTCATCCCCGCCCGACTCCAAGCACTTAACGAGTGATTCAGGGTCGTTCAATGAGGTCAGAAAAATGATTGGGATAAAATCATTATTGTTAAGCGCGCGAATTTGGCCAGCCGCTTCAATACCGCCCATATTTGGCATCATGACATCCAACAGCACGATATCCGGCGGGGTCATTTTATAGGCGGCAATCGCCTCTAAACCATCGGCAACCCCAATGGGCACATGCCCCGCTTGCGCAACAATGGACTCAAGAATTAGGCGATCAGTCGCAGAGTCCTCAGCGATGAGTATTTTAAGGGGATCTTCGGCATCAATTCTCAATGAGTATTCTCATGCATTAATGGGTGTTTTGCCGCCGCAACCGCCAGTGCCCGAGCCCTCTCCATTCATTCAGTCATGGAGAATGGTAAGCTTAAGCACAAGCTTTAATTGCAGGGCGTTATTTGATATTAAATAGCTGTTCAAAACTTGATATCGTGAAGATTTTTTTCACTTCAGGAGAGCAGTTATCGATCGTAATATCGGCCTTATCACCACCAGCATGGTCACGCAGTACAAGAAGCATACCAAGTGCTGAGCTATCTAGGTGAATGGTCTCAGACAAATCAACAACGTAACTTTTCAGCCCTCCTGAGTTGTCGTCTTCGAAACTCTTGCGAAACTCCTCCAAACAAGACGCGTCAAATCGACCTGCGATGGAGATATTAAGTACCTCACCATTTGATGTGAGTGATGATGTTATTGACATAAAGTATTTCCCAAGGGCGTTAAACTTAACAATGCAGCTAGTTCGCTCGTAGCGGCTATTTTATTTAATATTAGAGCAAAATTAAACTTTTTCTTCTATTAAACCTTATTTATAACACTAACTAAGGCATTTAGCGGCCTATCTTTGTAAGCATAGCTCAAAATATACGCTTACATAAACGCCGCATTCAAAATTGCGTTAGAAATATTATCCAGAGGCAAGATTTTCTCCGCCGCATTGATTTTCACTGCGACACCAGGCATTCCCCAAACAACACTTGTTTTCTCGTCTTGAGCAACAGTCAAACAGCCTAGCTCACGCATACGCAACAAGGCTTCCGAACCATCCGCCCCCATGCCCGTAAGTATGACGCCTACGGCACGCTTGCCTGCACATGCGACCACGGAGTCAAACAGAACCTCGACCGAAGGCCGGTGTCGATTCACATGCTGACCGGCCTCAAGCTTACAAACATAGCCGCTGGTACTTCTCACAATACGCATATGTGAGTGCCCTGGAGCGATGTAGACATGGCCACGGAGTATGCGTTGATCGTGCTCAGCCTCGCAGACGGTAACTGCGGACAAGCTATCTACCCTCGCGGCAAAGGAGCGACTAAAGCTCTCCGGAATATGTTGCGTCACCACTAAGGGTGGCGAATTCACGGGCATTGCCGCTACAACCTCTTTTATTGCTTCGGTGCCACCTGTCGATCCGCCGATCGCGCAAATAAACCCATTGCGCAATTTGCGATCTTCAATGAGTTTTTCGTTGACACTACGGTTCTTGTTACCGCCGAGAATATGTGCGGGCCGGTCAGCCACGGATCGAATGTTTATTCGAGCGGCAGCCACCACCTTATCAATAATGGCATGGCTATAAACCTCTATGGCATCTTTCGTATCCGCTTTGGGCTTGCCAAAAAAATCTACCGCCCCAAGCTCTAAGGCCTCTAAGGTCGCAGGCGCCCCGGTTTGCGTCAGCGTGGAAATCATCACTACCGGCATGGGCCGTAAACGCATGAGGTTCTTCAAAAAGGTAATACCGTTCATTTTCGGCATTTCGATATCGAGCGTCAGTACGTCGGGGTCGTGCACCTTGATCAACTCACGAGCTTCGTAGGCATCTTTCGCGCAAGCCACAACTTCTAAACGAGGGTCACCGCCTAGCATTTCAGTTAACAGAGCTCGAATCAGTGCCGAGTCATCAACAATCAGCACTTTTATTTTCTTTGATGCGTCAATTCTCATGCACAAATCACCACACTGAACAAATTAAAATAATTCCACTTCCCCGGTATTGGGTTTTCGGCGCAAATTATCGATATAGTCGCGCTCACGCTTCTCAATAGTATTGTTTGCCTGAACCCTCAAGCGCTTCAACTTCACAGCACCAGTATCAGAAAAGTACAGCACTTTGCGCGGACACTGACAACCAAGATCCATAGCGACAACTTTTAGCCCTTCTTTTTTTAGGTAGTCTTGCACAAAATTGATATTTCGCTCGCCAACATCAATGGTGTCCATAGAGCTTAGGACTTTGCCACCACCAAAGAGTTTAACCTCTAGGTTTCTCTTTTGCCCACCCTGCTTCAGGATCTCATTAATCAAAAACTCCATCGCCCAGTTGCCATAACACAGAGCTGAGGTTTCAAGATAAGCCCGACTAGCGCCCTTGGAATGCCCCTGCACAGGCAGCATAAAGTGGTTCATGCCGCCGACGCCAATGTTAACGTCGCGAATACACGCAGAAATACACGACCCAAGCACGGTAACAATCATCTCTGCACGATTGCTGACATAACACTCGCCGGGCAAGATTTTGGCCGTGGGCATACCCATATTGGGATCCCAATAACGGTTAACATGTTCAAACCCTTTGATCACAGGAGTATCCAACTTCTCTCGATGACGCACTTAGCGAACCCTCCGGTAAATCGTGCGGCCTATAGCGGTAAAGCGGTTGGAGATATTATGCAAACTCTCTGAATGCCCAATAAACAATATACCGTTAGGGTTCATTATTTCCGCGTACCGTTCGAATAGGTTTTTCTGTGTTTCAACATCAAAGTAAATGACCACATTGCGACAAAATATAATGTCAAATGTGCCTCTCATTGGCCAGTTTTCAAGTAAATTCAGCTGATTGAAGCGGATAAGTTCGCGTGCTTTTTCATTGACAAGGACAGTGCCATCGGTTTTATGACGACTGTAGAATTTGTGATACTTTTTCTCGACACTCTCGACCCGCTCTTCAGCGTAGATGCCGCTTGAGGCTTTTTCTATCACATTAGAATCAAGATCTGTCGCCAATATTTTTACATCCCAATTAGTCAACGAATGCAATAGTTTAACGCTCATGCTAATCGAATATGGCTCTTCACCTGTGGAGCAGCCCGCAGACCAAATACGAATTTTCTTATGGCCTCCGTTAGTTTTCTGAAGTTGCGGCAATGCTTGATTAACAAGATAATCAAAATGATGATTTTCTCGGAAGAACGATGTCAGATTCGTAGTAATGGAGTTAATGAACTCGCCGTGCTCTGGAGAGTTATCTTTCGTCAATAAATCACAATAACCTTCAAAGGTAGCAATATCTAAAAATCGTAATCGACGAGCAAGGCGCCCATAGATCATATTTTTTTTATGTTCGCTGAGCTTAATACCCGTTAAAGAGTAAGCTAAATTACGAATCTGATCGAAGTCCCGCGAGGTCATGGGGAATTCACGCTCAGAAAAGTCATTTTTCGCAGAGGAATTTGCCACGACTAACCTTTAAAGTTGTTTTCCAGAGGGGGAATAGGGTGGCCTTTTGGTTAATAGCAAACACCCTCTTGTTTCTGAGTGCTCTAGAAATCCTCCCACTCATCGCTACTACTGGACGTACCTAAGCCTACCGATTTTTGACTACGTAACGATCCGCTCTTACTATTACTATTACTATTACTATTACTCTTACTACTCTTACTATTACTCTTACCGCTGCTTACATATCGCGGCTCAGCACTTGCTTTCGGTGCCGTGTAGCTCTCATTTCGAGACAGAGACATGTCACCACCTGCAGAGCTAAAAAACCCAATCACGTTCGTCATCGATTTCGCCTGATCAGCCATCGACTGCCCGGCAGCAGATGCTTGTTCCACCAAGGCTGCATTTTGCTGAGTCATTTCATCCATCTGAGCTATGGCCGTGTTTACTTGTTCGATACCACTTGTTTGCTCTTTAGAGGCCATCTCAATGTCCTGAACCATTTGCGTCACTTTGTTGACTGACAAGACAATCTCAGACAAAGTTTTACCGGACCTATTCACCAGCTTAGTACCGTCATTTACCTTACTCACGCTATCGCGAATCAAGTCTTTGATCTCTTTCGCAGCCGCTGCAGAACGTTGGGCTAAGTTTCTAACCTCCCCTGCCACAACAGCAAAGCCGCGCCCTTCCTCACCTGCTCTTGCCGCTTCAACCGCCGCATTAAGCGCCAGTAGATTGGTCTGGAAGGCGATTTCATCAATCACCCCGATGATGTCTGCAATTTTCTTACTGGACTGATTAATCCCCTCCATCGCTATCACCACATTCTGCACCACCACCCCGCCTTCACGTGCGCGTTCTTGGGCATCAAGTGCAACGATATTAGCTTCAGTGGCGTTTTCGGAGCTTTGCTTAACGGTCGAAGTCATCTCCTCCATACTAGACGCGGTCTCCTCTAACGAAGACGCTTGCTCCTCTGTACGCTGACTTAGATCCGCGTTGCCTTGCGCGATCTCATCAGCAGAGGTGGTGATAGTTTTGGCGCTTATTCGAATATTACCGATCACCTCAGTCAGCTTATCGGCAGTGCTATTGGCGTCCGCTTTTAACTGCCCAAACGCACCCTCATAATCGCGAGTAATACGCTCAGAAAGATCCCCCTTCGCCATTGCCCCTAACATGCGGATCACGTCATTAAGCGCCACCTCGACAGTACCGACTAAGTCGTTTAGGCCTTTACTAAGATTTAAGAAAAAGCCATCTTTACCATCACACTTAATTTGGCGAGTAAAGTCGCCATTACTAGCCGCTTCTATCATTGTGTCAATTTCAGATTCAATGCCAAGCTCTGCTGTTTTATCCGCCCATTCGACCACCGTGCCAACGCGCTCGCCTTCTTTAAACACTGGGTTCGCAATCACCGTGAAGCTACGACCACCCGCAACGGCTTTACCGTGATAGGTCTGGGTAAGGTTTTGAATAATATTACGTTGATGATGTGGATTACGATGGAAGGTATCAATATTGGCGCCAAGTAATTTACTTGAGTCGAAATTAGGCAGATCTTTTTTCAGATCACTCTCAGCATTACGCATCATGCCTTCTACAGCTTTATTTAGATAAATAATATTAGCATCGTTATCGGCAATCATTACATTGGCGGTCACATTATCAAGCGCTTCACGCACCCTGGCGTTTTCATCTGCGATGCGTTTATCTTCGAGCTCTTGAGCGACTCTTTCGGTTTTATCATCCCACTCAACGACGGTGCCGATGCGGTGATTACTAGCATCAAAGATTGGCGTCGCGATCAAACCGAAAACTAAACCAGAGAGCTTAAGTTCGGTAGAATAGCTATTTTTCAGTTCTGACAATAATTTACGCTGATGTCCGGGTTTAACATGGAAGTCATCCACGCAAACCCCCATTAGGCTCTTGGCGGTGAAATTTGGTAGATGCTTACGAATCGCGCCCTCTCGATTAGTCATCATTTTAACACTGGCTTCGTTCATATAAACGATGTTTAAGTCATCGTCCGCCACCATGACACTGGCTTCGCAAACATCCAGTGCCTGTTTAATACGTAAGTTAGATGCTGAAAGTAATTTCT
>NVXL01000030.1 GCA_002746115.1 Alteromonadaceae bacterium | reverse complement strand
GAAAAGCGTGATCCCCATATACTCCCCCCGTCCTGCTTATTCTCGAAAGATTTACCGTTAATAAGTACTTTTACCTGCCTACCAAACGCCCCGCTTAAACCTCTCATGACGGCTTTTTGTGTATTTAGGGCTGATAAGTCAGTTGTTATATGAATACCAAGAACGGTATTGAGAACTTCTGATAGTTCTGTAGCGCCTGTGGCTTCCCACTCTCCTCGGTGTATGATACTCACACTTGCTGGTGCGTCATCAATATTTTGCTCGTACCCAGAGGCAGCCGTTACTACCGATAAACTCATTAAATCTTCTAAGCTCAGATCAAATAAGTCTTGTTCGGCTACTGCATAAGTTGAAAGTGAAGCCACGCTTGCTATAGCAATCGCTCTTCTTAATAAGGTGTTATTTTTTTTCATAGTCAAATTTTTCCCAAAATATTGAGAGCCAACGCGACCATATAACGCATTGGCTAGTAAAAGGTGATTCAAATTAACTTAAACATGCATATCAAGAGCATAGTCACTAATTTTGTTTGAGCGAATAAAAATGCCACTTTATTGTATGAAGGGAGTTTTTTTTATAAAAAGTTGTTCAAACAGAAGCGGAGACAAACAGACAACCTGTTTACTAATAATGGTTGCATGATAAGTAAATGACGTAAGTGCTAATTAAGTTAACTTAAATATTGAGGCAAGGGGAGGGTTGGAGTGAGGGTTTGAACAGATGTGGAGCTGAGGGGAGGAGCATTGTTTGTTGTTAATAGGGAAAATGAATATCAGCGGGCTCTTTATTAGTAAACTTAATAGTCCGCTAGAGGATATCGCTTCTATTTACCTGTGCTAGGAGAAGCTTTCAAAAACCAAGGCATATCACTCCAAACCAGTTCAGCCCCAATACGGTCGCAATAGTTTCTGTTGAATCTGACATGGATATTGCGGAGCAAGTAAAAGACCTCGACCTTTAAATGCTGAACCGGTGCTTGCAGTAATTGTAAATAGGATATCTGCCGGCATGGTACTCATGTCGGCTCTTATTATGTTAATTGTTTTCGGTGGGTTAGGTTCTGAGGCGTCGTTAATGGTGTTCGCCAGCCCGGGTGTTATCATTATCCCGTTATATGAGGTGCTTGAGCTACTTTGCGGGTTTGCTGTATTCACATTCAGTAAAAGGCTCGGTTTCTAAAATAGTGGAAACACACTGGTCGATACTGAATTTAGATGTATCGAGAACTATCTCTGCGTTTTTAGGTGCTTCATAAGGATCGCTTATTCCTGTGAAATGTTTAATGACACCCTTGCGAGCTTTTTTGTACAGCCCTTTAGGGTCTCTTTGTTCACAGGCTGCGAGCGGCGTTGATAAGTAAACTTCAATAAACTCGTTGTAAGCAAACATGGAGCGGACAATCTGGCGGTCACGTTGGTAGGGTGAAATAAACGCAGACAACACGATGAGGCCTGAATCGACCATTAACTTTGCGACTTCACCGATTCTTCTGATATTTTCAATCCGGTCATTTTCAGACATGCCTAAGTCTTTATTTAAGCCATGGCGAACGTTATCACCATCTAATAAAAATGACTTGACTCCCAGCTTATAAAGCTCGTTATCTAGAGCATTGGCGACCGTAGATTTTCCTGACCCGGATAAGCCCGTAAACCAGATACATCGAGGCGTTTGTCCAAGAAGTTTGGCTCTCATTTCTGTTGAGACGCTAGCTTGATGCCAGACGACATCAGATTTTGAATCGTGCTCTTTAAATTCGTAGGGGCCTTGATCGTTGGCTGTCTGACTTTTTTGGGGATCGATCTTTTCGTTTGATTCGTTCTTTTTGACTGACAAGCTAGCTCTCCAAATTTGTGCGTTACATTCATTATGTATAACACAAATTTGGACTTCAAGCTAAATGGTAGGTGGTCTGGTGCGAAGTGGGTTATCCGCCTATGGGTGCCACCCAAGTGCCTTCAAAAACCAAAGCATATCACTGCCAAACCAGTTCAGCCCTAAACTCAGAGGGCTAATAAACAAAAAGCAAGCTAGTGCAAGCATGGTTAAGCTAATTGACCACCACTTCGGCTGTTTAATTAAGCCAACCAAATAACCTGTAAGCAATATTGCAAAGATTAAGCTGTTTAAATAGTGATACATAAACATGATGCGCTCGACGAAGGTAAAGGGCAGCATGTTAGACCAGAATCCAATACTCAGAATCCATAATGCCGGAGACCTTAGAACTCTTTGGGAGACGGCCTGACCAGTACTTTGAATCCATGGTACTGAAGATTGTAGCCATTGGGGGTTAAAAGCCCGGCCAATATGGAGCCCTAATACGGTCAAAATCGACAGGGCGAGCAGACCCGTAAGCCCAACGACAGCGGCAATTGATAACCACCAAACGAGCGGGTTACCGAGGAAGTAAATACGCGCCCCATCTTTATACCAGTAATACAAGGGCTTTGTCATAAGCGGCCAGCTGTACCAAGGGCTGGCATCCGGATGACTTTTTCCTAAGCCTTGGTTGGTGGTGTACATGACTCTGTTGAGTTCGAGAAATTTACCGATAAATCCCGGTGCTGTAAATTCGGTGTAATCGATAGCGCAGGCGCGTGCAAGCTTGGGGGTGACGGTCGTGTTTGGCATGCCGTATTTTAGCTGGTCTTTATACTTAACCGGGCAGCGAACTGAGCGGATGGTGGAGGTGGCATTTTCGAACTCACTGCCTTGCAGGGTTGAGCGAAAGGCGGTACCCATAAACTGATCGCCTTGGTGATTGGACAGCGGCAACAGCTGGAAGTGAATAAAGAAGATAACCACATAGGTGCATAGCGCTAGACTTAAATAGGCGACGCCTGGGCTAATCGCTTTAAAAAAGGCACCGGTTTTCCATAGTTTGATGACGAAGTCGGAAATCATAATTAAGCCAATTAGGCCGAGAAATGATACA
The DNA here is from genome assembly GCA_002746115.1 of Alteromonadaceae bacterium. Classification (GTDB taxonomy): domain Bacteria; phylum Pseudomonadota; class Gammaproteobacteria; order Pseudomonadales; family Cellvibrionaceae. The sequence continues at coordinate 43,702 of NVXL01000030.1, read as the reverse complement.
CCTAGCCATTTGACAGAAAAACTGCAGCCGACGGCGACGGCGGAGAGTAGCAGTCTTGGCCAGCTCTCTAGTCGGCGGGCACTTAAAAATAGCCAGATACCGACAAAGCCGAAGAGCAGTAAAAAAGCATCCATCAAAATAAAGCGCGACTGCACAAGTAAGCCGTTGTCGAGTGCGATAAGTGCACCCGCGACAAAGGAGCCGAAAAAATTTATGCCTAGCTCGCGAGAGATTAAAAAGATGACTAAGGGCAGTAATGCACCTGCCAGTGCGGGTAAAAAGCGCATGGCAATGTAGTTGTTGTCTGGGTAGGGCGTGGATATGGTACGAACCACGTCCGCAGTCTCTAAGCCACCAAAGGGCGCGGTGCTCAGCGCTATGAGCAGTTTTCCGAGCGGTGGATGAATGTCGTAGTAATACAGGCCGCTGTGATAAGAACTGGAAAAGAAATTGAAGTGTACCTCATCAAATACGGCGGTATCCGGATGTTGAAGCAAGAAGAAGCGGGTACAAAACCCTAGCAATAGTAAGATTGCTACGCAGGTTTGCATGGGGTGACGTTGTACCCATGATTCAAGAGCGCCGTATTTGTGTTGCAACGAAGTTAAAAAACTCACAGAGATACCTTTTAATTCTTTTGGCTTAATTTTTAGGGTGAATGCTTGTTGTGGTGTTGCTTCGGCTTGCCAGTTATCGAGCTTCTGTGTAGCCTGTGCGCCATACTTTTATTGTTATCTTTTTTACATATCTAATTATGAACGCAGAATATGCCACAATTGTTTATGCCTGCCTACTGGCAATTTGCCAATATGCTTTAGGTTTCTCTTTGGTGCACGTTGTATCGAACGCGTTTGCATCAAATACCGCTCACGCCCCTCTGTCAGGCGACGCTTACAGCACTGATGGCTATCCGGGCTTTGGTATTACGTGGCTGTTGGGTTTGTTGGCGCACTTAAGCTTGGCCTTGCTGCTTAAGTCTTTGGGCTCGTCGTGGTTACTTGCTTCTATTTTACCGCTGTTGATAGGGATAGTAGGGTTAAAAGCGTGTTGGCAGCATTTAGGGCGTATGGCTTTGTTTAGTGTGGCGCCGTGGCGCCGTATTTTTACAGTGCCATTTGTATTGTGGTTACTTTTGCATGGCTTTTTAGGTCAGACTTTATTCTCACTTGATGGCGGTGTTTTTACGCCATGGGTGAATAATTATGGCGATCTTACATTTCACCTTGGGATGATATCGGCTTTTAGTGGCGGGGAGAACTTTCCGCCGGCCTATCATTTGTTCCCAGGGGATCAGCTCTCGTATCCGTATTTTGTCAATTTATGGACGGCGCTATTGTGGTGGCCAAGCAATGATTTGGCGGTTTTACCGGCTATATTCGCTTGGCAGTGGATTGTACTTTGGGGGCTGATTTTCAAGTTGCTCGATGGCGACCGTTATTGGGCCTTGCCATTGATGCTGTTGTTGGGAGGCGGTAGTTATCTAGCAATGATAGAGCAGCCCGAGCAGTTCTCTTGGCGCTTGATTAACGAGGGCTATCCCTGGACGACATGGTTAAGCACCATATGGGTGACGCAACGTAGCGCATTGTTGGGGGCTGCCTGCGGGTTGACCGTGTGTTATTTGGTTTTGCGGCCAGTCTTTACGATGGTGGACGAGGGTGCAGACAGTCATGAGAACCGCCTTCGAGTGCGCTCTTCGATGTTTCTTGCCGGTATGGTACTGGGTTTAGCGCCTTTGGCTCATACGCACTTTTTTGTTGTGACTTCGTTGTTTGTTGGTTTGTTCTTAAGTTATATATTTTGGCGTGAGTTTCTGGCGTTTTGGCGTGTATCGCGTGACGATGGGCCTGCTGCTGTGTTGAAGTTACCTTTGGCGCAAGCCTTGTTATGCTTGGTTTTACCTTCGTTGTTGGCCTTGGTCTTTTTCCCTACTTTGATGGGTAAGTCGGGCATGGTGCAGTTGATGGTGGGCTGGAATGTACCCGTGGCACCGTCGACAAGCTTGCAAACGATTGGGCAGAGTGGCCTTATGTGGTTGGCTAACGCTGGGCAATGGTTGGTGGTTTTTGCTGGGCTTTGGTGGTTGGCGTGTCGAGATGGGCGCAATGCTTCGGTGTTTTGGCGTCATGCATTATTACGAGGCTTTTGGGTGCTGGTGCTGTTGTTTGTATTGGGTAACATTATTAAATTGGCGGTTTGGGACTGGGATCAGCTTAAAGTCTTTGTTGCAATTTTCACGATGATGCTGGCTTTGTGGTCGGCGTATCTCTCCGGGCTTGAGCGTCGCCCTAGTACTTTAAGAGCGTACTGGGTGTTTGCCATTATATTGAGTGTGCCGGGCGCTTATGAGGCTTGGCGGGTATATCAGGAGAAAGGGAATTACCAGGTCTATAATCCCGAGCAGGTTAAATTTGCGCAGGCAATTATAGAGAAGACACCGGATAGTGCTGTTATTGCAGCGGCTCCTGATCATAATAGTACGATTACGTTGACAGGCCGAAAGTTGTACCTTGGTTACATAGGAACCTTGGCCTCGCATAAAATTGATTATCAAGCGCGAGAGCGACGCAATAAAAACCTCACTCTTTTGCGTCGTTGTAAATCTCAAGCTCAGCATGACCCTGCTTTGTGTCCTCAGTATTTATACTGGGATTACGCTTCTGCAAAATATTGGAATAAACCAGCGCCAGGAGCGGGATTTCGTTTGATAGAAGGGAAACCTAGTGGTATGTATAGGCTGTATTATATTGATGCTTTGTAGTTATAGGTTGTAGCTAAGAGGTTGAAGTTTACAGGTCGTAGCTAATAGATCGTAGCTAATGGGTAGGCGTTAATTGTTCCAGCGTACATCGTCACCACTTTTAACAAAAGTACCACCTTTACCTTCTTGGCGGAGCTGAAATTCGGCACCGTTGATGCTCATGAAGACGTTAGGGAAGGTGGTCTTACGCACGCAAATTTCAGCGTCTTTGGTTTTTTTAAAGTGCTTTTTAATTTTCTCGATGGAGTCTTCCATTTTTTGGATTTCACCAGCAATATCGGTCAGTACTTTTTTTACGGCTTTGGCTTTATTGATTTTTTCAATGTCGCCTGGGTTTTGTTTTACCGCGACTAAGTATTTTTTTAATATCCCGTTGAGTTTTTTCCATTGTGTTTGACGATTGTCATGCATCTCAATTAACTGTTGGAATTGAGTGTGTTGTGCTTTAGGCGCGCCGACGGTAATATTGGTTTTAATGCCGCCGTCAATGCCAAGGGAGTTGGCTCTGATGCCTTCTTGTGCCAAGCAGTCGCCACCAAAAATTCGTCCTTTGCCGCCACCTTCACCAGCGATAACGTGTTGTTTAGCCTCGCATTCGCAATGGCTAATATATTCTTTGATGACGATGTCTCGACCCGCATGTAATTTGGTTTGGTTAACATATTGTGCAAAGATGTCTCCGCCAGCTTTTAGTATTGCTTCCGGTGAATCTGCACCATCTTTGGTGGGGTCTGAACCAATCACACCGCATTTAATGGTGATATTATTCTTCGCATATAAATAGGCTTTGGTGACGACGCCTTGGACAATAATGTCGCCTGTTACTTTAATCTTCATGCCGGGCATGACTTCGCCTTTTACCAAGACGGAACCGTCGTAGGTAATATGACCCGTATTCATATCGACATTGTTAACGCTGACGGTATTATCTACTTTGACGGCGTGCGGTAAAATAACCGGATGCCCCTTGGTTTCGGATATTAAAACGTTAGGGTCTTCGGCACTGACAACTGCACCGATAAGATTTTCATCGAAGGGGATGTCTTCACCGTCTACTGCCGGAATTACTAAGCCTTTGACGTTGTAGCCATTAGTGCCTGGGGTTGCAGCGGAGCGGCGCATGAGTTTTACGCCAGCTTCTATTTGGGTGAAATCGAGAATTTCTCGGGTGTCTATTTTCCCGGTTTTGGATTCTTTAGGCTGTTTGTATATGACTTCTTCGATTAGAGCTTCGAATTTGGCATCGCAACCGTCGGTAGGTTCGGCTCCGGTTGCGAATAATATGCGTTCGTCACTTTTCCCTGTAAGGACGTTCTTGAGTACTGCTTGATCACAGGAGCGTTGGTCGACGCCTTCGTTATCAAGATAGACTTTTAATAATGCATTATCGAGCGCTCTTCCACCATAGGGCGGGGTGACACTGATAAAGGCCTGCATGGCTTCGTTTTCGTACTCTATCGTGACAGTCGCGTCTTTACGTTGTCCGATGGGGTAGATGCCGCGTTCGTTTTTATTGGCACATGCGAGTATTTTATCGAGCGCGTAAGGCTCAAAATAAAAGCTGTCGAATTTATGGGTTTTGATTAAGTCTTCGAGGCTTTCTGCGTTTAGTTCGGGGTTGTCTTCGGACGCGATGAGCTCGGCGGTAAGGGTGTTGCTCTCTTGGTCAAAGTGGAGCCTGATCCGTGTGTACTCGGGTTTACTACCTAGGATTAGAGAGTCTGTTTGACCATCTTTTACTAAGCGAATAATGTCGCCGAGAACCTTCGTTTTAATTTCAAAGTTACTATAGCCCTCGTCAGCAATACGTTTCTGAAGCGAGGAAAAGGACAGTTCGGGCTGTATAATAAAGGTCGAGCGATCACATTGCTCTATTTCTGCTGTTAAGAGTCGGCTGTCGGGGTCATATTGGAATTCGACGTGCAAATAGGGCTGTGCTTTGCCAATGACAAAGTTACCGCGCTGATTACTTGCGATCTGGGTAACCAAGGTGGCCAGTTTGGCCTGATCGATAGTGGCGTCACAGAACTCACTTTCACGCAGCAGGGCGTTGAGTGTTCCTGTGTCGATTTTTTGTTCTACGCTTGATGGGCTTAAATTAGCTTCAAGGTCACCGCTGTCAGGGTTGCGGCGCAGTTCTACTTTTGTGAACTGCGGCTCCTGGCGACTTTGATGCTGTTTGCACTGCGTAGCTTGTTGTGAACTTGTTTCGGCCATAGTGAGTCTTCGTCGTCTATCAAAACAAGTATAGCTCTGAATTATATTTTGCCCAGGATTTCATCCATAACCCAGTTCGTGTGTGCTGCTCAAAAGCGTCGCAAATGGTCTCGCAGTCCTTGTGGTTTGTTGCCATTGGTTTTTCGATACAGCATATTTTACCTGCCGCAGCGACTTTTAGTGCGTACTCTGTATGGCTATCGGGTGGGCAGGCCATGTATATTGCATCACTGTTTTTGTGATTGATTGTTGTGTCGGCATTGGTAGTCTGAATCACTTCTGTGCTCGCTATCATCGCAACAGCCGATGATAGCCCAGCGTAGCGGGCGTTGTTCGTCGAATTGCAAAGTCATACTATGCTCGCTTTCGCGGGTGTAACTGCTAGCCGCAGGTCTTGTCGATGTAAATCTGATCGATGTAGCTCTGAGGTAACTTTAATGTAGCTTTAATGATAGGACAGTGTCCTACTTTGTTTAAATAACAGCGTATTTATATAACGATGTACGTATGATGTGCGTTGATTCTTTTCTTACCATTATCACTATTTTGGAGAGCCTTATGGCCGCCATTAAACACATTCACTTATTGTTTGTTGCTTTGTCTTTTCTGAGTTTTTTCATCCGTGGTATTTGGATGATGAAAGGCTCGCCCTTGTTGCGTGTGAAGGTCGTGCGTATTGCGCCACACGTGATTGATACGGCTTTAATTGTCTCTGCTGTTACTTTGGCCGTGATGATGTCGTTTTCGCCCATGCAGCAACCGTGGTTGCTTACCAAAATCATAGCCCTATTTGTGTATATCGGTATTGGTGTCGTGGCGTTCAAGTCTTCTAAGCCCATGGGTGTGAAGGTTGGTCTCTGGGGCTTGGCTTTAGTGGTATATCTTTTTATTATATCGGTCGCCATGACTAAATCGCCATTGGGTTTTTTGGTCGCTTTGGTGAATTGATTCGTCTGTTGTTACTGTTGTTAAAAAGTTGTTATATGGTTTTTAAAAAAGGAATAGGAATATCATGAAGTTACCTGTATTTGTTAGCGTCTTAATTTTGACTGCTTGCACGCATGCTGCGCCAACGGCTAAACGAGGGGATGCCGTGCAGCCGCCAGCTGCTGAAATCCCTGAGTATGAGGCATCGCCTGGAGTGATGAATAACGCTCGGCTAGAGCAGTTCATTCGCGCTATTGATGAAAATGCTGAAGGCAGCGGTGGGCGTTGGCAATTTACGGTGGATGGCATTATCTTGCAGGTGATCACTGATGAGCGTGCAGACCGTATGCGGATTATGTCACCGATTGTGAAAACGGATCAATTGAGCAAAGAGGAGTTAGTTCGCCTGATGCAGGCAAATTTTGATAGCGCTTTAGATGCGCGTTACGCGATTGCGAATAACACTGTTTGGGCGGCGTTTATTCATCCCTTATCAATTTTAGGTGATGAGGAGTTTCTTACTGGTGTTGGCCAGACGATGAACATCGTGAGCACTTATGGCACCACCTTTTCTTCAGGCTTACTGGTTTTTGGTGGCGGGGATAGTGCCGAGTTACAGAAAGACGTAATCGATCGCTTGAAAGCATTGAGCGGGTCTATTTAACGATTAAATCTCAATATTTAAATCTTAGTGTTTAAATCTTAACGCTTGAATCGAGCCGTTGGTGATTGTCTTGACTGTCTAGGTGATGATCTAAGCGGCTAGTTATCTTGTAATTATCCAAATTGTAGAGGCAAATACTATGCGGTTTCAGGCTCACTTTGTTAGGGCGTACATACTTTGGGCATGTCTACTTGTGACGTACTTAGTTGGTAAATTGAATCGGAAGGTGTTTTGCGTTTGCATATTGTCGCTGCTTTCAATCGGCGATGCCGTTGCTCAGAAAGCTCGGGTTACAAGCGACGGCCAAGGCGCGGTAGCTTCGGTCGATGCTTTAGCGACTGAAATCGGCATTGATATCTTTACTAAAGGTGGTAATGCCATTGATGCGGCATTAGCGACGGCGTTTGCGCTTGGTGTTGTGGATAGTCATAACTCAGGCATTGGTGGCGGGTGCTTTATTGTCGTGCATTTGGCTGATGGCCGAGTCTTTGCGATTGACGGGCGCGAGATGGCGCCTGCGTCGGCTCATCGAGATATGTTCTTAATAGATGGCAAAGTCGTACGTGACCTAAGCCGCACAGGAGCCTTAGCCGTTGGGGTTCCGGGTTCCGTGGCTGCTTTGCATCATTTGCAGCGCCTGGGCGGCAAGCTGTCCTTTGACTCAACTTTGTTACCGAGTGCGGATTTAGCGGAGAAAGGTTTTGTCATAGGGGCGGTTATGGCGAAGCGCTTACAGCGTTCAGCGAAAGGCATTGCTCAGTTCCCTGATACGGCCACGGTTTTTTTTGATGCTAAAGGCAAACCTCTGAAGGCCGGCGATTTACTTATTCAGAAAGACTTGGCTGCAACCTATCGTCGTATGGCGAAAAAGGGACCGAAGTTTTTCTATCGCGGGTCATTTGCGCGCGCAGTGGATAAATGGATGAAGGCGAACGGTGGTTTGATTCGTCGAAAAGATTTTAAAAATTATCGTGTGATTGACCGTGAGCCAGTCAAAACCGTATTGGGTGAAAATACGATTTATGGTTTTGGGCCGCCAAGCTCTGGTGGTGTGCACGTAGCGCAGATTCTAAATATTTTAGAGCACTTTGATCTTGCTGTACTCTCTGAAGCCGACCGGTATCATTTGGTTATTGAAGCTATGAAGCTAGCCTTTGCTGATCGCGCCCATTGGGTGGGAGATCCAGACTTTGTGTCTGTCCCCAAGGGTTTGCTGTCAAAAGCCTATGCGAAGCGCCTAGCGAGCCAGATTAGCCTTAAACGAGTGGGCATGGTCACAGGGCACCAGATACCGCCAGCGGCAGAAAGCGATATTTTTGGCAAGCACACCACCCATTTGGTGACAGCGGATAAACAAGGGAATTGGGTGTCAATCACTACGACTTTGAACACCAGCTTTGGCAGCAAAGTGATGATTCCGGGGACTGGTGTCTTGATGAATAATCAGATGGATGATTTTTCTGCACAGCCTGGTGTGCCTAACGCCTTCGGCCTTGTTGGTTCGGAGGCAAACCGAGTTCAATCGAAAAAACGACCCTTGTCGAGCATGAGTCCAAGTATCGTCGTGCGTGATGGTAAGCCTATCTTGGCTCTTGGTGCCGCTGGTGGCCCCACTATCATTTCGCAAGTTATGCAAACCTTGCTTAACTACCTGGTGCTCGATATGGATTTAGAGCATGCAATGAGCGCTGTGCGTGTGCATCACCAGTGGAAACCTGATCGTGTCTACATAGACGGTTTTGCCTCCGATTCTTTGCGCAAAGCCTTGGAAGCGCGCGGGCATCAGCTAAAGAATTGGCCGCCTTTTGGTGCGACTCAAGCGATTGCCTTCGAAAATGGTGTGTTTAAGCCGATGGCAGAGCCACGTTTAAAGCTGCGTGAGGCTCACTAAGCTAGACAGCTTTCGTTTAGCGCTTGCAAGATAAATAACTTATCGCGTGAGCGCTTTATTTTATCGAAGAGTGTAATTGCTTGCGGGTATTGCATTTTAAGGTAATACAGCCATTGTTTGAGCCGGTTGCCTAGAAACTTGTTGGGGTAGTCTTCACAGCTCTGGATAAAGAAACCCTCTAATATGTGGGAAACCTTCTGCCAAGAGAGGGGCTCATAAGGCTCTCCTCGTACGCTATGTTTGATCGCTAGCGCTAAGTCTGGTTGTGCCATCAAGCCTCGGCCAATCATCACATCATCACAATTAGATTGCTCTTTGCATCGCCAGTAATCCTCTACCTGCCATATTTCGCCATTAGCTATCACGGGGATGTTCACGACGTCTTTGATTTTGGCAATGTAATCCCAGTAGGCCGGAGGTTTATAGCCATCAGCTTTGGAGCGTGCATGTACTACAAGCTCACTTGCGCCCGCTTCACATATCGCTATGGCATTATCGAGGTAAGAGAGGCGATCCTCGTAGCCTAAGCGTATTTTTGCGGTGACGGGAATATGTTGGGGGACGGCGAGGCGAGTTTTACGAACAATCTCCCCTACGAGTTGACTATCGTCTAATAAGCAAGCACCGCCTTTGTTGCGATTAACGGTCTTGGCTGGACAGCCAAAGTTAAGGTCAATACCTGGTGCGCCAAGGGCTGCGACTTTTTTAGCGTTAGCCGCGATGACGTCTGCTTTACTGCCTAAGAGCTGTATTCGGGTATGATACGGAGGCGTTGGCTTGTCTTGGCTTGTATTTTGTTTGTAATCTATTGCCTCGCCTTGCCCTTCAGGAGGGCTATATCGGTTCTGCTGTGCGCATGAAAGCAGTTCTGGGCTATGTTTAATAAAGACTTTACGCGGTAAGACTTGATCACTTATACGTACAAATTCGCTGACGAATAGATCGATACCGCCGATTTTTGAATAAATAGCACGCAAGTGATGGTTAACGACGCCTTCCATTGGCGCAAGGTAGATTTTCATGAAGGCTCACTTGTGATCTTAAGGGTGTAAAAAGTGCGGCATATTACCTAAAATCGATTCTTAGCCCAAGGCCCGTGATCAAAATATGGCTTTGTTGGTTGTTTTTTGGTCTTTTTTTGGTCTTTTTTTTGAGGAAGGGGGAGAAAATTTTTATTACTCTTGCCCAATGGTGTGCTTTTTCATTATCTTATCGCCACCGCCGTCACAGCCTTTCTAAAAGCGCTGTTTCTTAACCGTGTCTTACATTGGGGATAATAACGCTATGCAAAGTACTTTATTAGAGCAGGGTTCTAGCTTGATGCTATTTGGCATGGGCACCGTATTTGCTTTTCTAACATTGCTGGTAATTTGTGTCCGTGTAATGTCATGGGTAGTCGACAAGTTTTTTGTTGAGCCTGAAGTTGATCTGGCTTCCGCGTCGAGAGGGGCTGTGACAAGATTAAGCCCACTCGCTTCTGGCCGAGCCCCCGTTGACCCTCACCTCTTAGCGGTGATTGGCGACGCAGTTCAGCAACATCGTGCCCGAATCAATCCTTAGTGTTGATTTTTATTGGCACCTACTAATTTAGCCCCACCAAAACAAGTTATAAAAGGCATAAATGAATGAGTGAATCAACTAAGCCATTGGGTATTACCGACGTAGTGTTACGTGATGCGCATCAGTCGCTTTTTGCTACACGTTTAAGAATTGATGATATGTTGCCCATCGCCGAAAAACTCGACCGTGTCGGTTTCTGGTCGTTGGAGTCATGGGGCGGCGCGACCTTCGATGCATGTATTCGGTTTTTGGGGGAAGACCCTTGGGATAGAATTCGTGAACTCAAAAAGGCGATGCCTAATACCCCGCAGCAGATGTTATTTCGGGGGCAAAACATTCTTGGTTATCGCCATTACGCCGACGATGTCGTTGAAAAATTTGTAGAGCGCGCGGCAGTAAACGGTGTTGATGTTTTCCGCGTATTTGACGCGATGAATGACATACGTAACTTAGAGACAGCACTTAAAGCGGTTAAAAAGAATGACCGTCATGCTCAGGGCACGATTTCCTACACCCTAAGTCCGGTACACAACATCGATGGTTGGGTTGATCTGGGTAAGCGAATTGAAGATATGGGCGCCGACTCGATCGCCATTAAAGATATGGCCGGTTTGCTTAAACCCTATGATGGCTACGAGCTAGTTAAAAAATTAAAAGCTGCCTGTAATATTCCTATTCATATGCAATGCCATGCGACCACAGGTCTTGCGCACGCAACCTACCTGAAGTGCATTGAAGCGGGTATTGATAACGTCGATACGGCAATCTCCTCAATGTCTATGACCTATGGCCACAGCCCGACTGAAACCGTGGTGGCAATGCTGGAAGGTACAGAGCGTGAAACTGGCTTGGATCTGGACTTGCTACAAGAGATTGCTTTGTATTTCCGTGATGTGCGGAAAAAATACGCTAAATTCGAAGGCTCGCTTAAAGGTGTTGATGCCCGAATTCTGACGGCTCAAGTACCGGGCGGTATGCTCACTAATATGGAGGCTCAGCTGAGAGAGCAGGGCGCTGAGGATCGGTTTGATGAGGTGCTTGATGAGATCCCTCGTGTTCGTAAAGATCTCGGTTTTATCCCGCTGGTAACTCCGACATCGCAAATCGTGGGTACCCAGGCGGTGATGAATGTACTGCAAGGTAAGCGATATGCGGGTATATCCAAAGAGACGCAAGGTGTATTAGTTGGCGAATATGGCATTACACCAGCTCCTGTGGATGAGGCGCTGCAAAAACGCGTACTCGAAGAAAGCGGCAAATCTGTTATTACCTGCCGCCCGGCGGATCTCCTAGAGCCAGAACTTGTGACTTTAGAGAAAAGACTAGATGAGGTCGCTGCCGAAAAAGGCATTGCTCTCGCAAAAGGCGATAACAAAATTGATGACGTGCTGACTTATGCGCTGTTTCACCAAATCGGCCTGAAATTTTTACAAAATCGCCATAACCCTGAGGTTTTCGAACCGGTTCCTACTGGAAAGGAAAGCTCGGTTGCACACGCAGATAACGGCGACGAGATTTATAATGTCACCGTCGAGGGCAAGTCTTACACGGTTACAGTTGGCAATGGTGGCGATTTAACCGGTATCGTACCGCTCGACGAGGCGACTTCTGGCTCAGCCGCGGGTACATCGGCGGGCGTTGGGTCTGCAGTCAGTGCGCCGCTGGCCGGCAATATTGTGCGCGTTATGGTTTCACCTGGGCAGCAAGTGCAAGAGGGCGATACTCTGTTAGTACTTGAAGCCATGAAAATGGAGACTCAAGTGAGCGCAGCATCGGCTGGGGTGGTCGAGTCGGTCAGCGTCAAAGAGGGTGACTCTGTTACTGTTGGCGATACCTTACTAACAATTGCCTAGGCTGGTGGAGAAAGTATGAAGAATTTTGTCGGCCTTTGGAACGATTCGGGCTTATATCAGATCCAACTGGATCAAGTGGCAATGATGCTGATATGCATATTGTTGCTGTTTTTGGCAATCCGCAAAGGGTTTGAACCTTTGCTGTTAGTGCCAATAGGTTTTGGAGGGGTTCTTGCGAATATCCCTGGAGCAGGATTGGCTGTTTCTGGGGTTGAGAGTGCGATTCTCTCCGGTGACCCTGCCGTATTGCAGGGTTTGGCTGATATCCTCAAGCTTTATACGTGGGACACGGGTAGCGATATTCTGCACGCGTATGAGAACTCGGCTAGCTTAGTTCACAGTGCTGTGGTGGGTTATGCGCATGACGCAGGTTACGATAACGGCATGCTTTACAACTTTTACACCGTGTCTATTGCAAGTGGTGTGGCGCCGTTGTTGATTTTTATGGGCGTTGGAGCGATGACAGACTTCGGGCCTTTATTGGCAAATCCGCGCACCTTGTTTTTGGGAGCTGCGGCACAGTTCGGTATTTTCGCGACGGTGTTAGGGGCTGTCGGTTTGTCGTTAACCGGGGTTATGGACTTCAGTATTGCTGACGCTGCCGCCATTGGCATTATCGGGGGGGCTGATGGACCCACAGCGATTTATGTGGCTAGTAAGCTTGCGCCTGATTTGCTTGGCGCTATTGCTGTTGCGGCGTACTCGTATATGGCCTTGGTGCCGATGATACAGCCTCCAATCATGCGTGCGCTAACAACGGAAGCTGAGCGTAAAATTGTGATGACCCAGCTAAGAGTTGTGAGTAAGCGTGAGAAAATTATCTTTCCTGTCATGCTGTTGATACTTGTTGCGCTAGTGCTGCCGAGTGCTGCGCCGCTTTTAGGTATGTTTTGCTTTGGGAATCTTATGCGTGAAAGCGGTGTTGTTGATCGCTTGTCAGATACGGCGCAAAACGCCCTGATTAATATTGTTACGATATTCCTTGGTTTATCGGTAGGCTCTAAGCTTGCTGCGGACAAATTCTTGGATCCTAAGACCTTAGGTATTTTGCTTTTGGGTATCATAGCATTTGCCATAGGCACGGCGATGGGGGTCTTGATGGCGAAGCTAATGAATTTGATGAGCAAGCAAAAAATCAATCCATTGATTGGTTCCGCTGGCGTTTCAGCCGTGCCGATGGCTGCGAGGGTTTCGAATAAACTGGGCTTAGAGTCCAACCCTCAAAACTTTTTGCTCATGCATGCTATGGGGCCGAATGTTGCGGGTGTTATTGGCTCAGCAGTGGCCGCAGGCGTCATGATCTCTATGGTTAATGGGATGTAATAGGCCTTAACTTCGCTTTAAATCCTCTTTTCAAGTCAAATCGGTATTCCTTAATCATGCAGCGGGCTCTATATTGTTAAGTAGGGTCAGCTGCATCTCAATCAAATAGAATGCGCTTATCAATACAGCTCAGGAATTCAATCGGAGATTTTTATGTATAGACGTACCAAGATTGTTAGCACTTTAGGGCCTGCTACAGATGAACCCGGAATACTTGAGAAGCTGATCGTTGCTGGTGTCAATGTTGTTCGTATGAATTTTTCACACGGCAACTCGGAGGATCATCGTGATCGTGCTGAAAAGGTACGAGAGTATGCAAAAAAGCATAATCGTTTTGTTGCAATTTTAGGTGATTTACAGGGGCCTAAAATCCGTATTGCACGTTTTGCTGATGGGCCGATTACGCTAGCAAACGGCGATAAGTTTACCTTGGACGCCGCGTTAGATCGTGATGCGGGTAACCAGAATCAAGTCGGCATCGATTACAAAGAGCTTCCCAACGACGTGGTACCAGGTGATTTGCTTTTACTGGATGATGGTCGAGTTGTGCTTAAGGTCGAATCGGTAGAGGGGACAGCTGTTCTAACTACCGTGACTATCGGCGGTAAGCTTTCTAATAACAAAGGTATTAACCGCCAAGGTGGTGGGCTGACGGCTCCAGCGTTGACGGATAAAGACAAAGAGGACATCAAAACTGCAGTGAGTATTGGTATGGACTATTTGGCGGTATCCTTCCCTCGAAGTGCCGACGATATGAATTATGCGCGTCAGTTAGTGGTCGAAGCTGGCGGTGATATCTATATGGTTGCCAAGATTGAGCGTGCCGAAACCGTTCATGATTTACAAATACTTGATGATATTATTTTAGCCTCTGATGCAGTAATGGTCGCGCGTGGTGATCTCGGTGTTGAGATAGGTGATGCCGAGCTGATTGGCGTGCAAAAGCATATCATCGCAAGAGCTCGCTCCTTGAATCGTTGCGTAATTACCGCAACGCAAATGATGGAAAGCATGATTAGCAGCCCAATGCCAACACGTGCGGAGGTGTTTGATGTTGCCAATGCTGTTCTTGATGGTACTGATGCTGTAATGCTTTCCGCAGAGACTGCCGCAGGGCAATATCCTGTTGAGACGGTTGAAGCTATGGTGCGAGTTATTATTGGCGCTGAGAAGCAGCCGGGGGCGGAGACAGCGCCAATATATGAAGAAGCAGGTTGCATGGCCGTTGATCAGTCGATTGCGCTAGCGGCGATGTATACGGCCTCTCAGTTAAAAGGTGTGAAAGGCATCGTGGCCTTGACTGAGTCAGGCTCTACGCCATTGCTTATGTCTCGCTGTGGTGCTCGTTTGCCTATCTTTGCTTTTTCTCATGATGAATCGACTTTGCGGCGTGCGGCGCTATTTCGTGGTGTTGAAACAATGCTGGTTGAGAATTCTGCTCTTCGTTATGAAGAAGTTAATCAGGAGCTGATTACGCAAATGAAAAGCAGTGGCTTGGTCGAAGATGGTGACTTGGTGATTATCTCGAAGGGCGATGAGCATAAGCATGGCGGCACCAACACCATGAAAATTTTGCAGGTTGGTAGCGTTGTTTGATGGCTGAGAAATTTTTGATAGTAAGTTTTTTTTCGTGAAAGTGTGACCTTCTCAAGATCGCTCAGTTTTGAGCAATCTTGAGAGCTGCCTTAATTTTGTTCTCCAAAATGTCAATGTCAATGGGCTTGACGATGTAATCGTTGACCCCTTGCATGACAGCCTGTTTAATCCTTGAAGCTTCAGATACCGCCGTCACCATAATAAAATGCGCGTTGCGTAAGGTGTTTGATGCCTTGGCTTTGCTGTGCACTTCTAGTCCGGTCAGCTCCGGCATATCCCAATCACACAGTATGATGTGATAGGGCATGCTGGCGGTTTTGATTTTATCGAACGCTTGTTTTCCATCCTCGGCAAGATCCACCGTTTTTATGCCAAAGTCTTGAAGTATATCAATCAGTAGTTTAGCTGAGTCCTCGTCGTCTTCAGCGATGAGTATGCGTGCTTTCTCAAGGGCAATGCCTTTTTCCGTTTTAGCTGGCGCTGGTGGCGAGGCTTTGTTTTGTGCCTTCTTTTGTCCTGTATTGGCCAGCTTTTGCATAGCAGTGTCGAGTAGTTTGAGGGAGTCAATGTGTTCCTTGCGTTGGGATGCGGGAACTTTATTATCTTCAAGAGATTTGCGCAGCCATACACGCCGTTGGCCGAGGGTTGATACTACGACTTTTAGCTCTTGCGGAGTTAGCATTTTTTAATAGCTCCTGTCATGAGTTTTGTTCGCCCTTAGGCAGGTTGGCTTTGAATGTTCGGTTGTGGCGGATTAGTGCCGCGTATTTGTTCATAAACGCGTGGTAGTCGTCGGCAAGTGAGCGATCTTTTTTGCGCCTCTCGGGGGACTTTCGGCGTTTACGGTGAAATAAATCCATTGGGATGCTGCTGCAAGGGTCGCAATCAAAGCGACGATCATGCCCCTGGCGTAGATTCACAAATGTTAGACCCTGATTCATTTTTATCATTTATCTCAGTAGAGCGCGTCTGCGCTAATTGCCTTAAGTCTAGCTGCGCATCTATCGCTTGCCAGTGGAAAGCGGAGTAAATTCTTTGTTGGTCTGCCAGTATTGCCTTGGCTCATGTATACTGGCGCCACTTTGATCTTGGTTAATGAAAGAGGGGTTTGGTAAGTGCTTGAAAGTAATGGTAAATCGGATACAGCTTCGCTTATTGAGAGCAAAATTCGTGCAGCACTTACACCTGAGTATCTCGACTTAGCCAATGAGAGCCATATGCATGGCGTCGCTCCCGGGTCATCTACGCATTTTAAGCTGACGCTTGTGTCTGAAGCTTTTGCTGGTTTGACTCGCGTTAAGTGCCATCAGAAAGTGTACAGCCTTCTCGCCGACGAGTTAGCGTCTGGTGTTCATGCATTGGCGCTGCATCTATATTCGCCACAGCAGTGGCAAGCCCGGGCTTCTTCAGTGCCGTCTTCTCCTGAGTGTTTAGGTGGCAGCAAGAAAGAAAGCCCCGAGTAGTATGTTTCGTTTGTACTTTCACAATCTGTCCAAATCCAAGGAACCTATCTTGTAGCGTTGGCTCATAGAGCTCAGATTGCAATTGTTTTAGTGCACCAGCTATTGGTGAGTAATGAGGAATCACATGCAACCGCAAGTAAAACCAGCAAATCCAAACTTTTCTTCTGGCCCCTGTAGTAAGCGTCCAGGTTACGATGTTAGTCAACTTGATCTGGGGACGCTTGGCCGTTCACACCGCTCATCTGTTGGTAAAAAAACCCTATCTTTAGCCTGCACCGAGACCGCGGAGTTGCTTGGCTTGCCTGAAGGTTACCGTGTAGGTATTGTGCCTGGATCCGATACTGGCGCTATGGAAATGACCATGTGGTCGATGCTTGGTGCCCGTGGTGTTGATGTGCTTGCCTGGGAATCTTTTGGTAGCGGTTGGATTACTGACATAGTAAAGCAGCTTAAGATTGATGATGTTCGTGTCACTGAGGCGGCTTATGGCGTATTGCCAGATTTAAGTACCGTTGATTTCAATCGCGATGTCGTATTCACTTGGAACGGCACCACTTCCGGCGTCAAAGTGCCTAACGGCGACTGGATTGCCGATGACCGTGAAGGTTTGACTATCTGTGATGCGACTTCCGCCGTGTTCGCGATGGAAATGCCTTGGGAAAAATTAGACGTTATCACCTTCAGCTGGCAAAAAGTGCTTGGTGGTGAAGGCGCGCATGGAATGTTAATTCTGAGTCCTAGAGCCGTTGCCCGCCTAGAGAGCTATACCCCACCTTGGCCAATGCCGAAGCTGTTCCGTATGACTAAGGGCGGTAAGTTAATGGAAGGAATTTTTAGAGGCGAAACCATTAATACGCCTTCTATGCTTTGCGTGGCTGATTACCTTGATGGCTTGGCTTGGGTCAAGTCTATTGGCGGCGCTGCGGGCGCTATTGCCAAGTCAAAAGAAAATTTGGCTGTTATCGAAGGCTTTGTGAAAGAAAATGACTGGGTTCACTTTCTTGCGCAAGAGCCTGCAACCCTCTCAAATACAAGTATTTGTTTAACTGTAGATGCTGAGCCTGCACAGGTAAAGGCGATGGTTAAGTTACTTGATAGTGAAGGTGTTGCCTACGATATCGGCGCTTACCGTGATGCGCCTGCCGGTATCCGTATATGGGGTGGGGCGACTGTTGAGGTCTCCGATCTAAAAGCCTTAACTGAGTGGATAGTTTGGGCTTATAAGACAGTTACTAATTAATAACGCTTGAAGGCGGGATGAACATGTTTCAAATTCGTACATACAATAAGATTTCTGATAAAGGCCTGACGCTTTTTCCACAAGATAAGTATAACGTCGGTAGTGATGTTGGTCAGCCTGATGGCGTAGTGTTACGCAGTCAAAAATTACACGATGAAGTATTGCCTGGGTCAGTTATGGCGGTTGCCCGTGCTGGTGCCGGAACAAACAACGTGCCTGTTGATGATTACACCAAGAAAGGTGTCGTGGTTTTTAATACGCCTGGCGCCAATGCCAACGCTGTTAAGGAGCTGGTTTTAGCCGGAATGTTGCTAAGTTCTCGCGGTATTATGCAGGGGCGTGATTACGTGTCGACTTTGGGTGAAATGGATGACGCCGCGGCGATGTCTGCTTTGCTTGAGAGAGAGAAGAAACGTTTTTCTGGTACTGAGCTGCAAGGTAAAACCCTTGGTGTGATTGGTTTGGGTGCCATCGGTTCTATGGTTGCTAACACGGCTTTGAGTCTTGGTATGAACGTTCTAGGTTTTGACCCTGCGCTTTCTGTAGAGGCGGCTTGGAACTTATCTAGCCGTGTGCAGCGTGCGGAGAGCGTTGATGCTTTATTGGGCAAGGTTGATTACTTAACTCTGCACGTTCCGGCTATTCCACAAACCAAGCACCTCATCAATGCTGATACACTTAAGTTGATGAAGCCTAATGCGGCGATCATGAACTTTGCGCGTGAGTCCATTGTAGATGCTCGTGCGGTTGTAAACGCTTTGAACGCCGGTGCTTTACGTGAGTATGTTTGTGACTTCCCTGAGCCATGCTTAATTGGCCACAGCAAGGTTTTAGCGGTTCCTCATATCGGTGCCAGCTCTGCTGAGGCAGAAGAAAATTGCGCTGTTATGGCCGTTAATCAGCTCCGCGATTTTCTTGAAAATGGTAATATCCGTAACTCAGTTAACTTTCCGTTAACGACAATGGATCGCGGCACTTCTGCCTGCCGAATTACCTTTTCGAACAGTAATGTTTCTGGAGTTTTAGGGCACGTATTGTCGGTTTTTGCTGAGCATAATGTGAATGTTGTTGATATGGTGAATAAGAGTCGCAACGATATTGCCTATAATATTCTTGACCTCGAAACTCGTCCAGATGACGCTGTGATTACGGCGCTAAATAGTGTTGAGCACGTTATTTCTGTTCGAGTACTTGATAAGTAAATCCTTTTATTTTTGCTTAAAGTTAATGAAAGCTGCTTAAAGGTAATAATTAGCTTGCAAAGTTTTTCTAATTGGTGATAATGCCTTCCACGTTTTTTGGGCTTTATCGTCCGTTTTTCGTTTTTATGGTGGTCCAGTTTGGTCCCCCCGCGGCAATTCGCTGTAAACTCCGCCAGGCCCGGAAGGGAGCAACGGTAGCAGTATAATTGGGCGCCGGGGTGTGGCTGGGCTGGATCATCTCCATCTCCTAGTGGTTCTCGCAGCGCTATGCTGCCAATCTGTATCATACTTACCTTCGCCAGAGAGACCAGTTCATGGAAATCAATCCACTACTCACTAAGCTCGCTGACTTGAAAGAGCGCACCGATGTGCTTCGGGGGTATCTTTGACTACGCTGAAAAGTGTGAGCGCCTCGCGGAAGTTGAGTTAGAGTTAGCAGAGCCGAATGTCTGGAACGACCCAGATCTTGCTCAAGGCCTAGGCCGTGAACGTTCCTCGTTAGAATTAGTGGTAAAGACGATTGATGACCTCGATATTGGGGTTGCGGATTGTCGGGAACTGATTGAAATTGCCGTTGAAGATAACGATCGAGATAGTATTGATGAGATTGAGCTAGAAGCTCAACGTCTTGATGCACACTTGGCGGTATTGGAATTTCGGCGCATGTTCTCTGGTGAGACGGATGAGAATAATGCTTACCTCAATATTCAGTCTGGCTCAGGCGGTACAGAAGCCCAAGATTGGGCTGAAATGGTATTGCGGATGTTCCTACGCTGGGGTGAAGCAAAAGGCTTTAAAACCACTCTAGAGGAAGCCTCAGCAGGAGATGTTGCGGGTATCAAATGTGCCACCATTCGGTTTGAAGGCGATTATGCTTTTGGTTGGTTGCGCACAGAGACAGGTGTGCATCGCTTAGTCCGCAAATCCCCCTTTGATTCTGGCAGTCGTCGCCACACTTCTTTTTGCTCGGTATTTGTTTCGCCAGAAATTGACGATAACATCGAGATCGATATTAACCCTGCCGATGTTCGAACCGATACTTACCGCGCTTCTGGTGCTGGTGGGCAGCATGTTAACAAAACAGATTCTGCCGTACGTTTAACGTATGTACCCTCGAACGTTGTGGTTGAGTGTCAAAGTCAGCGCTCGCAACATGCTAACCGTGATCAAGCTTGGAAGATGTTACGTGCTAAATTGTATGAGCAGGAAATGCTCAAGCGTAATGCTGAAAAACAAGCCATGGAAGACAGCAAAGCGGATATTGGTTGGGGTAGTCAGATTCGCTCTTATGTGTTGGATGATCAGCGAATAAAAGACTTACGCACGAATGTGCAAACGAGTAATTGCCAAGCTGTGCTCGATGGCAAGCTCGACGAATTTATTGTGGCTAGCTTAAAAGCTGGCTTGTAATCACCTGTAGTGACACATTGACGCTAGGTCACGTGTGAAGTGCTTTTATTGCCAATTTAGCGCGATTTTAGCTATTTAATACACCTCATTAATTTAGTAACTATTGAAAAACATCATGAATAAGCAAGTGAATACTCCTGAGCCACAAGACGAAAATAAATTGATTGCCGAGCGACGCGCTAAATTGAGGGTCATTCGTGAACAAGGTAATGCCTTCCCGAATCAATTTCGCCCTGACAGCCAAGCAAAGGCTTTGCAGGATAAGTATGGCGAGGAAGATAAAGAAGCCTTGGAGGCCTTGGGTCATCAGGTGAGTGTTGCCGGTCGGGTGATTCGTAATCGCGGTGCCTTCATGGTCATACAGGATACGAGCAGCCAAATACAGTTATACGTGACTAAAGCGGCGCGGCCATTTGCTAAAGGCACAGACCTTGGCGACATCATCGGTGTTCGAGGTTTGTTGCATAAATCCGGCAAAGGTGATTTATACGTCACCATGGATGAATGCGAGCTTCTGACTAAAGCGCTTAGACCGCTGCCTGATAAGCATCATGGTTTGGCTGATCAGGAAATCCGTTATCGTCAACGTTATGTTGATTTGATTGTGAACCCTGATGTGCGCCAGCGTTTCGAGCTGCGCTCTAAGATAATTACATTTATTCGTGGCTACCTCGATCAAAAAGGATTCTTAGAAGTCGAAACCCCCATGTTGCAAGCCATCCCTGGCGGCGCCAGTGCACGACCTTTTGTGACGCATCACAATGCCTTAGGTATGGACATGTTTTTACGTATCGCCCCTGAGCTTTACCTTAAGCGCTTGGTGGTAGGTGGTTTTGATCGCATTTATGAGATTAACCGTAATTTCCGAAACGAGGGTTTGTCGACGCGTCACAATCCTGAATTTACCATGTTAGAGTTCTACCAGGCTTATGCTGATTATCACGACCTGATGGATCTTACCGAAGATATGCTGCGCCAACTTGCGACTCAAGTGATGGGTAGCCCTATCGTGTTGAGCACTAAGCCTTCAAAAGGCGACAATGAGCCAGAAGTGGTTGAATATGACTTGTCTAAGCCATTTCAGCGCTTATCGATCTTTGATTCGATCTTGCATTTCAATCCTGATTTAAGTGCGGATAATATTAACTCAGATGCAAGTGCTCGCGAGGCTGCCACTAAGCTTCAAATTCCGCTTAAAGACAGCTGGGGTTTGGGCAAGGTGCAAATTGAAATTTTCGAGAAAACGGTTGAACATCGCCTTGAACAGCCGACTTTTATCACTGAATACCCAACAGAGGTATCACCTTTGGCGCGCCGAAGTGATGGCAACCCTTTTGTGACCGATCGTTTTGAATTCTTTGTTGGCGGTCGTGAAATTGCCAATGGTTTTTCAGAATTAAATGACGCTGAAGATCAAGCTGAACGCTTTCAGGCGCAAGTAGCCGAAAAAGATGGTGGTGATGACGAGGCGATGCATTTTGATGCTGACTATGTGCGAGCTTTGGAATACGGTATGCCGCCTACTGCTGGAGAAGGTATCGGTATTGATCGCTTGGTGATGATGTTGACTGACTCAGCGTCTATCCGTGATGTATTGTTATTCCCCCATATGCGTCGGGAATAAACGTGTCATTTGGTAGGGTGGGTATTCAGCTCAATGATAGTTGGTTAGCTGCAGTTGGCACTGAATTTGACCAGCCGTATATCAGGGCGCTCAAGCAGTTTTTACGCGATGAGAAGAGAAGCGGTAAAACTATCTACCCTGCAGGTGCGGATATATTTAACGCGCTAAACAGTACCGTGTTTGATCAGGTAAAAGTCGTCATCCTAGGGCAAGACCCTTATCACGGACCTGGTCAGGCGCACGGCTTGTGTTTTTCCGTGTTGCCGGGTGTCCCATACCCCCCGTCGTTAAAAAATATTTTTAACGAAATTCAGTTAGATCTACAAATCCCTTTACCTGCTCATGGTTGCTTGCAGTCGTGGGCGCAGCAAGGGGTGTTATTGCTCAATGCAACTTTGACTGTGGAGCAGGCGCACGCAGGTTCTCATCAGCGTAAGGGTTGGGAGCAATTTACCGATGCGGTGGTGCACCAGCTCAACGAGCAGCGTGAAGGTTTGGTGTTTTTGTTGTGGGGAAATTATGCACAGAAAAAAGGCGCTTTTATTGATTCGTCACGCCATTTGGTATTAAAATCCGTGCATCCCTCACCCTTGTCCGCACATCGTGGGTTCTTTGGTAATAAGCACTTTTCTCGTACTAACGAATACCTTCTCGCTCAAGGGAAGTCTGTCATTGATTGGTCTGTACCGCCATTAACGTAAGCCTCTACTGAAGCCTACTATTACTGGAGCATGGCCATTGCCGCTTCCATGTCTTCGCTCAAATCTTCCGCATCAGCGCTGTCTATATTCGGGTCTAGCCCGAGGCGCTCAAATGCCGTGATCGTCCCGTAATCAAGTTTTTGGTTTTCTTCTGACTCAGCGTTGCATTGAAGCGTTGCTACCGTGACAAGGTCACTATAATCCGCAGTGGCTACCTTTCGTTTGTAATCGCGGCATAGCATGGGGATTTTCTGTATCTCAGGGGGGAACTCCCACGTGGTGAGAATTTTCACACCTATGGCTGGGTGAATCTGTCTAATGACGGAGTCTAAAGTGAAGCTGTCGCGCAATAGGGTCGGGTTGTCTTCTGCGTAAGATAGGATAGGCAATATGCCTATCTGGTGAACTAGCCCGGCAAGCGCGGCACTATCTGGGCGAAGCTTGGTGTAATGTTTGCACAGCACATGGCATATGCCGGCTATCTCACTGGACTTTGTCCATACTTCGCGCATCCGCTTGTCGACGATATCGGAAGTCGCTTGAAACATTTGCTCCATCGCAAGCCCCATGGCTAAGTTGGCGGTTGTTTGCATGCCAAGGCGCGAGAGCGCCATACTCAGATCTTCGATCTGTCGTGGCGCTCGGAATAATGGGCTATTTGCAACCTTGATTATCCGGGCTGTGAGCGCCGCATCACTACTGATTACCGTGTTAAGTTGGGCGATACTCGCATCTTGGTCTTCTGCAATATCGCGAACTTTAATCGCCATTTCTGGCATCGTAGGCAGTATGAGCTCATCATTTTTAATGGCTTTAACAATTGCTACTGCTACTTTTTTCGCAATAGGTTCCATAGAGCTAGACTCCGAAGGCTCGTGACGATGTTAATTAACTGAAATTTATAAAAACCTCCCTAATTTATAGCATAGGGGAGCGTTAGCCATTCGACTTTTGATGAAGTATTTTGGTTGATAAAGGCTGGATCGTTGTTCTGATGCCGTTCAGCTTTATAAAGCGCGAGAATTAGGTAGTGGTTAATATCGATTTTTCCGCAATTAATAATAGTGCCTACTGCGCTTTGCTGATTGGTTTCAGCGTATATTTTGTTGCCCGGTTGAGGTGGCGTCTCGCATTTTACTTGTCCTAGGTAGGCTTGTTTCTTAAGTTGGCCTTTATAGTGTAGGCGCGCAATGATCTCTTGGCCGGTGTAGCAGCCTTTATCAAAGGCAACGCCGCCAAGGAAGTGGTAATTTAGCTCTTGTGGCAAAAATACTTCGGTGGTTTCCGGGCGTATCTCCGCCAAGCCTGCGGATATGGCAAGCGCAGCAGTTGCCCCTGCTGAGCATACCTGCGTTAGCGGGCTTAGTGCATCCCATTGAGCGCTGAATGCTTCTTCTGTTAGCCAAAGCTCTTGAATGTTGCCGCTTAGTTCCGAGTTCTTGTGTTGTAGTATTTGTTCGTTTTGATAAACTGAAGTGGGCAGGTTGTATATGGCCAGCAGGGCGTAATCGGCTTCAACCTTTAGAGTTGCTTTCGAAAACAAAATATATTTTTTGATCGCTGCTTCGGCAATTTTTGCCATACTTTGGTGGACGCGCAGGCCGATGGTGTCTGGTGCGAGTAAGGCGGCAGTAAAGCTCCATATGGCGCGCCCTTTGGGTGAGCAGTGGGTGCCTAAGGTTAAGGTGTTTAGCGCTAGCTTGGCAAAATCGCAGGTGCACTGCCCTTGCAAAAATTTGATTGCGTCGGGCCCTGTAATCGTTAGCAGTTGGTACTCTGTGAGTGGGCAAAGGTATGCTTTGCCCGCTTCAAGCTCTTGGCTTTGTACTGTGTCGTTCTCGTTGTTGAGGTAGGGAGTCCAGTTGAACATTTGGTTGTGCCTCGATGCAATTATATTGGCAGTGTGGGTGAAAAGCGTACAAGAGCTAAGACATCTGCTGGCGCCCGATCAGGATTCGTTTATAATCACGCCACGCAGTTAATGCGATCTATTCTACTCTACCACTGTTACGAGAACGAGACGCTAATGGATATTAACCGCCTGAGATGGGCTACTCGACGAGGCATGCTTGAACTCGACCTTATTCTGTTGCCTTTTCTTGAGAACTTTTACCCTCAGCTTGAGCCCAAAGAGCGGGAGTTGTTTGAGACCTTGCTTTTAAGTGAGGATCAGGACTTGTTCAGGTGGTTTATCAATAGCGTTGAACCTGAGGATGAGGGTATTCTCACGATGGTGACGATTATTCGTAAGAGCCTCAGTGTCCAGGCCGGCTCTTGAGCTAAATTTACGACCCTCTTTGTATTTGCGGTGGTGGTATATCGCGCTGCATGGGGGCGCGCTGCTGCTTTTAATTTTACTGGCTAAAGGCATGTCTTGGTTTGGTTTTTTGTTGGTAGTGTGCCTTTGGGGTTTGAGTGCGTGGCGATGTTGCTGGCAGCTCAAACGACAGGAGCAGGTAACATTGCTGATGGTGGAGTCGGGCTCTTATACGTTTACTGCAGGTGAGGGTCATTTGTCGGCGACACTTAAAGGAAGGCCTTTTGTGGCGCCTAGTATTATTATGCTGCGCTTTCGCTTGCTTCCTGCGTTTGACGGTTCAGGCAAATTAAACTTAATTCTTCTGCCTGATGCCCTGTCTGTTGATGGGCACCGCAGGTTCCGAGCTTATCTGGCCTCAGCTTAAGGCCTATATCATCTTTCTCGTACAGCTTGCGGCTACTCCGAAATAATCACACATGCTTGGGCGGCGTGGTTGATTGGCACTAATACAGTATCAACAGCCGTCTCACTCATCTCTGGGTAGTCTAACGAGTAGTGAAGGCCACGGCTTTCTTTGCGTGCTTTAGCGGAGTGAATGATCAGCTCGGCGACTTTTGCTAAGTTGCGCAACTCGATGAGGTCGTTACTAATTTTATAGTTTGAGTAGTATTCGTGAATTTCTTTTTGCAGTAGTGCAATACGGTTACTTGCTCTCTCCAAGCGCTTTTGCGTTCGCACAATACCGACATAATCCCACATAAAACGGCGTAGCTCATCCCAGTTGTGGGCGATCACGACGTCTTCGTCAGAGTCGGTAACACGCGACTCATCCCATTCCGGTGCTTGTTTTGGTGGCGGGATGTTCGGCAGTGTTTCTCGGATAGCGTTGGCCGCAGAGCGCGCATAGACCAAGCACTCTAGTAGTGAGTTGCTGGCCATGCGATTGGCGCCGTGTAAGCCAGTGAAAGAGGTCTCGCCGATAGCGTATAGATTTTTTAAGTCAGTTTGCCCTTTCTGATTCACCGCAATACCGCCGCAGGTGTAGTGAGCTGCAGGGACAACGGGGATTGGATCTTTTGTAATATCGATACCGTACTTAGCGCATTGCTTGCTGACCGTTGGGAAGTGCTTGGTAATAAACTCGGCAGACTTGTGGCTGATGTCTAAGTGCACAAAATCACTGCCAACACGTTTCATCTCGTAGTCAATTGCGCGTGCGACGATGTCGCGTGGTGCCAGCTCTGCGAGTTCATGAAACTTATGCATGAAGGCCTCACCATTCGGCAGGCGTAGCTTTGCGCCTTCGCCCCGCAAAGCCTCGGTGATCAGGAAGGACTTGGCTTCCGGGTGATATAGGCAGGTAGGGTGAAACTGGTTGAACTCCATGTTCGTCACTCGGCATCCAGCGCGCCATGCCATAGCAATACCGTCGCCAGAGGCGCTGTCAGGATTGCTGCTGTATAGGTAGGCTTTGCTGGCGCCCCCGGTAGCGAGCACGACGGTTCGAGCACTGAAGACTTTGACGCGGTCTTCCTCGCGGGAGTATACATAAGCGCCGGTGCAGCGGACTTTGCTTTCGCCGGTATCGCTTTGTTTAATTAGATCGACAGCGATATGGTGTTTAAATAGGGTTAACCCGGGTGTGCTTTGAGCGGTGTCGAGCAGTGTCGAATGTACGGCCTTGCCCGTGGAGTCGGCGCTATGGATGATGCGCCGGTGACTGTGCCCGCCTTCGCGGGTAAGATGAAAGTCGTTGGAGTTTTGCGCTTTGGTAAACGGTACGCCGATATCTACAAGCCAATCGATTGCGGCTTTGCTCTGTTCGACAATGAACTTCACAGTGTCCTTATGGCATAAGCCGCCACCGGCGGCTATGGTATCGGCAACGTGTGACTCTACTGAGTCCTTATCGTCAAGCACTGCGGCAATGCCGCCTTGTGCGTACCAAGTTGAGCCTTCTTGAAAGTTGCCTTTACTTAATACCGCAACTTTCGTATGCGCGGCGAGTTTGATGGCTAATGTTAGTCCGGCGGCACCGCAGCCGATAACTAAAACATCGTAGTGCACACTCTCGATGTTTTGAGGGTCTATAGTTTGAGAATCTTTCATTTCGCCTGCATGTTACCTAGAATGGGCTCCGACTGACATGTGCTGGGTGCTACTCATGAGTAAACGCGCAGTATACGCTATTTGTAATATAGGTGACGTATTTTTGAGCTTGTTGGCAATGAGAGCCATGGGTGTGTAACGCCGGGTTTATGATTTGGAGAGGTAAATCTGAGGGTGAGCCCTTGATATTTGGAAAAGCGCCTTAATAGTAAACGGTTGAATATCAGCAAGCGGCGAGTTACTAAATAGCATTAAAAAGAAACTTTTAATGCTATTTGTCGTCTACTACCGCTATCAACGTTGGTCTGGCCTATATAGACCGATTGTCAAATCCTAATGTCGGGGAGTTATCGATGGGAGCGCCAACAGCGCAACAGACAGACCAGCAATTAGTCGAGCGCGTTCAGAAAGGTGATAATCGCGCTTTTGATTTGTTGGTTTTAAAATACCAGCACAAAATACTGTCCATTATTAGTCGCTACGTGAAAGATAGTGCTGAGGTGCAGGATGTGGCGCAAGAGGCGTTTATCAAAGCGTATCGTGCTATTGGAAATTTTCGTGGTGATAGCGCCTTTTATACTTGGATCTATCGCATCGCAATCAATACCGCAAAAAACCACCTAGTATCACGAGGGCGGCGCCCGCCTGCCAGTGATGTTGAGGTGGAAGATGCCGAGTTTTACGGTGGTGGGGACCGACTCAAAGACGTTGGTTCTCCTGAGAGGCATTTAATGCGAGACCAGCTCGAATCTGTCGTGTTTAAGGCGATTCAGAGCCTGCCTGAAGATTTACGTACCGCCGTGACGCTACGTGAGATGGAGGGGCTTAGTTATGAAGAGATTGCTGAGACGATGGATTGTCCTGTAGGGACGGTTCGGTCGCGTATCTTTAGGGCGAGAGAGGCGATAGAGAAGCAAATGGCGCCATTACTGTAGTGTCTCGCTTCTGTGCTCGGGCATGTTTAAGCGGACATGCTAAACTTAGCCGCATTGTTCCAAGTCGATCGGAATTCAGCGCATAAATGAACAGAAGCTGAACAGCTAGGTAGTTTTTGCTATTTATTGAAACAATTTGCAGAGATCAGTGTCTGATCTCACGAACCAGTAGCATAGATACGATATTTACAGCGCCTTGGTTATATGGTGGCGGTACTGTGGTGACGGTCTGTGGCGACATGTCGCTAATGACTGAGCGCTCTAAGAGGGTTTGTAAATAACGGTTAGTACACGTTTGCGATGTGTGTTGCTAGGATATTCGATGTTGTTGGTAGCGTATGGTTTTTGTGTACGCGTGCAATTAGAAATAAACACAGTGCAATGATATAGGTTATATACCATGACTGAACAAACAAATAGAGCGTTGAGTGAATCCATATCGGCACTTGTCGATGGCGAAGCTAGTGAAATGGATCTTCAGCGTGTGCTCAAAGGTGTTGAGCATGATGATGCTGCACGAGACACTTGGCGTCGTTATAACTTAATGTCCGCAGCTTTGCGCGGCGAGTTAGCTAACATCGGTGATCAAGATAGCTCGATGACGGATTTTGCGAAAGTGGATCTCTCGGCAGGTATCAGCGCTTTAATAGAGCAAGAAGATGCTCATAGTGATGCAAGTGCTAACCAAGCTAAGCCGAAGCCTTCTGTGGCAAGTTGGCAGGGCGCACTTGGGAAGACGGCGATCGCAGCATCTGTTGCTTTAGCATTTGTTGTTGGCTTTCAGAATTTAGGCACCGAGCCTAACGCTGGCGGTGAGATAGCAGAGCTTGCTCCTGCTGCGACTGAATCCATTCAAAATACAGCCGAAGCTGCCGCGCCGGAGTGGTTTGTTCAGCCAGAATTGCGCACTCGTACGGTAAGCAGTGATGGCCAAATACTTCCGAGCACGGCTAATAGTCAACGTTCAGCGACGTTTAATAGCATTAATTTACCGGTGAATGAGCAGCCCAGCCCAGTACGGCCTTCTGATGAGCGTATTAACCGGCTTTTATTCAAGCATGCTGAGCAATCTTCCTCTAGTGCTGCAATGAGTGTTGTGCCGCTGACGCGTGCACCTAAACTGGATGAACATAAGGATTAGTCAACTAATGTTGAGCTACATCGCTGTTTTTGGGGCTAAGTGTCGAGTACTTAGCCTTGCCTCTCTTTTTCTTTTCCTGTCTTTTTCACCGCTGTCGCAAGCGGCTTCCCGTAGTGAGGCAGGGGTTTACCCCAGCGCAAATGACTTGCTTAACCGCTTGGTGAATGCTGTGCGAAGCAGTAGCTATCAGGGGCGCTTCACTTATGAGCATTCGGGTAAGCTGGAGCTGCTAGAGGTGTCGCATGCAATAATTAACGGCGTTGAATACGAGCGAGTTAATCGTCTTAATGGTGAGCGACAGCAGCTTGTTAAAAGTGGTCGAGAGGCGAGTTGTGAATCACTTGGTAGTATCGTCTTCAAAGGCGGTAGTTTACCCCTGCCGGACGGCTTTAATACCCAGCTGAATAAATTCTATCAAGCTAGGGTTTTGCGTAGCGAACGTATTGCGGGCAGAGAGACTTGGGTTTTAGAGCTTCGCCCTAAAGATCAGCATCGACATATTCAAGTGATTAGCATTGATAAAGACGGGGGCTTACCCTTGCGTGTTTTGGTTGTTAGTCTAAAAGGAGCGGTGCTTGAGCGACTGCACTTTGTATCTTTAGATCTCGATAAGCAATTCAGTCTAGCGGATTTCAAAACGGATGCTACCGTTAATCGTTTAGATGGTAATAATGGTTGTCAGGCTACGATCGTTGAGGCGCAATCGCCTTGGCGTCCGGCCTGGATTCCGGCGGGTTTTATGTTGTCGCATTATCATTATTCTGAGATCGACGGGCATATGGAAACGTATACCGACGGGGTCGCGTCGTTTTCTATTTTTGTCAGTCCGAGTGCTGCGACAAAAGACGGGCAGGCTTTGGCTAGTAGCGTTTTTGCGGTCAAGCGTGGCGCCACGATTATTGTTTCTTCTTCGTTAAATAGTGATGTAGCTATAAATGTGACGGTTCTTGGCGAGTTGCCCCGTAGCGCACTAAGTAAAATCCTCTCTTCTGTTCGTCCACAGCGCTCCTGAGGCGTTTAGCATGCTGAAAGAATCTGGTAAAGTTGTTGCGGTTGACCCCGATGGGCTCTGGATAGAAACCTTACGGCAGTCAGCGTGCAATAGCTGTTCTGCCAGTAAAGGTTGCGGTCAAAAATTACTCGCCAAAAGTACATCCCTGGCGACACATACTCACATCAAAGCCGAATTCACCGATGAATCCCGCGATCATAATTGGCAAGTTGGCGATACTGCTGAGCTTGGAATGGATGAGCAGGCTTTTTTGACTGGTGCGCTATTAAGCTATATTTTACCGTTAATATTGATGATTTTTTTCTCTTGGTTGGGGTCTGAAATTAACTTTGAGAGCCGCTCAGGGGGGAATGGTTTTTACTCCGAAGTTGCGGCTTTTCTTGGCGCTGTTTTGGGACTTGCCATCGGCGGGTTTGGGGTGAAGCACCATTCGACGCGCAGCAAGCAAAACCCACTTTACACACCTGTCGTATTATCTAGGCTACTGAGCTGTCAGGAGATTATCGCGGTATCTGATACCAGTTCATTGTCTCATTAATTTTAAAACTTTTTTGCTGTAATGGCGTCTGAAGAATGTAACGATTTTAAACCCTAGTTCGAATTAAATTTTATGAAAATTGAATGTCGCAAGGGTTGAATGTCGTAAAGTTTAAATGGTTTAAATATTTTAAAATTTAATAGTTGATTCTCTAGGAGAGTAAATGAATATGATGCTGCGATCGCTGGCTCTTGTTATCTTTATTGGGGTGTTGTCCGTAGGTGCGAGTGCACGTTCACTGCCAGATTTCTCTGAGCTTATCGAAAACGCCTCCCCTGCCGTTGTTAAAATCAATACGCTGACTAAGCGTAAAAAAAGTCATTCCCGAATTCCACAAGGGCAAAATATTCCCGATATTTTCAGGCATTTTTTAGAGCCAAGGCAAATGCCTGAGCGCAATATGCATTCTATGGGCTCTGGTTTTTTCGTGTCCTCTGACGGGTACCTGTTAACAAATAATCACGTTATTGAAGATGCGGATGAAATCGTGATTCGCATGGTCGATCGCCGTGAATATGATGCCACAGTTATCGGCACCGACCCTTTATCGGATCTTGCCTTGTTAAAAATTGAAGAAACCGGTTTACCCTTTCTTACCCTAGCCGACTCTAAAAAACTAAAAGTCGGAGAGTGGGTCGTGGCAATTGGTTCCCCCTTTGGTTTAGATTTTTCTGCAAGTGCAGGCATCGTGAGTGCCATTGGCCGTAGTATCCCAAACCAAGAGCTACAGGGTAATTATGTACCGTTTATTCAAACTGACGTAGCGATTAACCCGGGCAATTCCGGTGGCCCTCTTTTCAATATGGATGGGGAAGTTGTAGGGGTGAACTCGCAAATATATACCCGCTCAGGCGGCTCTATTGGTTTGTCGTTTGCGATACCTGCGAATGTTGCTAGCAACGTTGTATCACAATTGAAGGATAAGCAGCGGGTCGACCGTGGTTGGTTAGGAGTGGTCATACAGCCTGTCGATAAGGATTTAGCGGAGTCTTTTGGTTTAGATAAGCCCAGTGGTGCGCTAATCGGCCAGGTAGTACAGGGCAGCCCTGCGGAGAAGTCAGGCTTGCGTGCGGGTGATATTGTGATCAAATTTAACGGAATTGAGATTATTGACAGCACTGACCTGCCTGTTGTAGTAGGTGTGACAGAGCCGGGCAAAAAAGTCCCCGTTGATATTGTCCGCGAGCGCAAGAAGAGGGTGATTAAAGTCACGCTCGGCGTGCGCAATGATGATACTGACCTAGGCAGCATTGGTGGCGGTTCTAAACGGAAGCCTGAAGGAAAGGCTGGCGGTCGCTTAGGCGTGCTAATAGAAGGGGTTGATTCGAATGAGCTTAAAAAGCTACGCATTAAAGGCGGTGTGCGCATTGTTGCGATTGATCCAGAGGGCGCTGCTGCTCAAGCCGGTTTACGCAACGGTGATATTATCGCGCAGTTAGGCTTTAGTGAAGTGCCGAGTGTTAAGGCGTTTAAAAAGGTCGTTGCTGCATTACCGGCTGAGAGACTGCTGCCAATTCGCTTTTTCAGCCGAGGTAATCCTCAGTTTAGAACCTTCAGTTTGGAGAAGTAAGCGAGCAGGTTAACTGCTGTTAACCTCGTGTTTTTAACTTGGTTTGCCACTTGACTGATGAGGTGGCAAATCATGATGGCCTTCTTTATAAAAATGGGTTGCTAGTTTAGCAATTACTTGTAACTGTAGGTATATAGTCAAGTTTACGTTCTCTGAACAAATCAACAGTCTTTTGGATGAACTTGAGCGCGGTTTCTGTTTCCATGTGCCCAACTTCGCGTCCTGACGTCCAATTCTCTTCAAATAACCAGCCGCCTGTTCCGTAACCTACAAGTGGCAGCTTTTCGCATTCTATCTCTTGGTCTTCAGCGATTTCCATAAACCAAGCGTCCCTGCGTACTCGAAAATACCACGGGTAGCCATCAACGCTTCCAGACGCATGAACAGGGCTTTGTTCGTTGATGTACCCCGCCCAGTTTTTACCTGCTACTTTTCGCATTATTGATTCTCGTTACGTTAACTAATTATTAAACCTGTGGCGTAAAGCTTTCACTGCTTATATTCGTTGAGCAGGGTGCTTTTTTACTCAAACAAGATTGATCATACCAAAAGATAACATCATCGGTACGGATCTTGCGATGTTAGGGATAACTGGCTGTTAATGCCAAATTTCCGACAGTGTCGAGCTGTTAAATCGCGAGTTAAGTGGAATACGCCATTATGTCCCCATTTTTGGATCATCTAAGAGCTTTGCCCAGCACCGTTACCGGTCCCGGGACATTGCAAAATTTGAAAGTAATGGGACATGGTAATATTACCATCCCGATATTGCTGCTCGCCTTATTGGGCATGATGATTTTGCCCCTTCCGCCTTTTCTGCTCGATGCCTTCTTCACCTTTAATATTGCCTTATCTATTGTTGTCTTATTGATCGCGGTCTATACGCTTCGGCCTTTGGACTTCGCCGTTTTCCCTACAATTCTATTGGTCTCTACCTTGTTGCGATTAGCGCTTAACGTAGCCTCTACTCGGATTGTGCTCCTTGAAGGCCATAAGGGAGGCGACGCAGTAGGTAAGGTGATTCAGGCCTTTGGTGAAGTCGTGATCGGCGGCAATTACGCGGTCGGTTTGGTGGTATTTATCATCTTAATTATCATCAACTTCGTGGTGGTAACCAAAGGTGCTGGTCGTATCTCGGAAGTGAGCGCACGCTTTACTTTGGATGCTATGCCCGGTAAGCAAATGGCGATTGATGCGGATCTTAACGCGGGTGTTATCACTCAGGATCAAGCCAGTACTCGTCGAGAAGATGTCGCGGCGGAGGCGGACTTTTACGGAGCAATGGATGGCGCTAGTAAATTTGTTCGCGGGGATTCGGTTGCCGGTATTTTGATTCTAATTATTAATATCTTTGGTGGCCTTGCGGTCGGCATGGTGCAGCATCAATTGGAATTTGCGGATGCGACGGAAAAGTATGTTCTGTTAACCATCGGTGACGGTTTAGTGGCTCAGATCCCCTCACTCCTATTATCCGTTGCGGCAGCCATTATGGTGACGCGGGTAAACAGTGCGGAGGACATGAATCACCAAGTACTCAATCAAATGTTTAGTTCGCCACAAGCCTTGGCGATAACCTCAGTGATTTTATTTCTAATGGGTATTATCCCGGGCATGCCGCACTTTGCGTTTTTAAGCTTCTCTTTTGGCTGTGGCCTTGCGGCTTATTATATTAATTTTAAAAAGAACCAAGTCGAAGTTGTTGAGGTTGGTGGGTTTCAAGGTGGCGGTGGCGCACGTACTGCTCCTCCTGCAGGTGCAGGTGGTGGGGCGACGATTGCGCCAAGTCCACAGAGTACTCCGGCGCTTGAAAATAAGAGTGCAAGCGGTGGTGATGTTAGTGAGGTGAGTTGGGATGATGTACAGCCGGTTGATGTGATTGGTTTAGAGGTAGGTTATCGCTTAATTCCGCTTGTGGATAAAGCACAAAATGGCGAATTGCTTGGACGTATAAAAGGTGTTCGTAAAAAGCTCTCTCAAGATATGGGCTTTCTTATCCCTGCTGTACATATTCGAGACAATCTAGAATTGCTGCCCAACGCCTATCGCTTAACCTTGATGGGCGTCACGATTGGTGAGGGCGAGGTCTTCCCCGACAAATTTATGGCGATTAACCCCGGTCAGGTGTTTGGTACGGTTGAAGGTACGAAGACAGTTGACCCGGCGTTTGGTCTTGAAGCGATTTGGATTGATGATGCTAAAAAAGATCAAGCGCAGACTTTGGGATACACCGTGGTTGATCCAAGTACGGTAGTGGCGACGCATCTTAATCAAATAATTCACAGCCATACGCACGAACTTATCGGTCATGAAGACGTGCAAAAATGGTTGGACTTGTTGGGCAAAAAATCCCCGAGGCTCGTGGAAGAACTGGTGCCTAATACGATTAGCATCAATCAGTTGTTAAAAGTATTGCAGGCGTTATTACGTGAACAAGTCCCCGTGCGAGACATGCGCACCATCGCTGAGGCCTTGGCGGCTCATGGTAATAAGAGTGCCGATACGGCTTCTTTGACTGCCGTTGCTCGTGCAGCCTTGTCGCGACAAATTGTTCAAAATATCGTCGGGCAAGATCCTAATCTACCCGTAATCACATTAGACCCAGCATTGGAACAATTGTTGCTACAGTCAGTGCAGCAGGCACAAAAAGCTGGCGCCGACGATAGCGCGTTCATAGAACCGCAGTTGGCAGACCGATTAAACAAAGCACTAGTTAAGGCCGCTAAGCAGCAAGAACTGGCGGGTAAAGCGATAGTTCTACTGGTTGCTGCACCGTTGAGAAACGTAATGTTTCAGTTTGTTAAGCTCAGCGTTCCAGACATGCGTGTCTTGGCTTATAACGAAGTACCCGACAACAAGCAAATCACGATCGAAGCTAGCGTCGGGGCGGAGGTTATCAATGGCGCCTAATTACAGCAGTTTCCTTTGGGAGTTTGAATCATGACACATCACAATTCTAAGCAGGTTAAGCGCTTTGTTGCTCCTACGATGAGTCGTGCACTGGAACTTGTGCAAAAAGAACTAGGGCCTGAGGCCGTCATCTTGTCGAGCAAACGTATCGACAAAGGCGTTGAAATTGTTACCTCAAGCGAGGCGGATATCCCGACACGGGGTTTTGACGTACGCAGAGAGTTCGGACAAAATTTTGACGCTGATTTAGATACCGCGATGTCGAGTGATTCCGCTTGGAGTGGCCAAGCCGATATTGATAAAGCCGCGGCTAAGTATCAGGGTAAAACACAAAAAAATGAAGACCGCCAGAAGCGTAACCCCGCCTCTGAGGATTTGGCCTTGGAGATTGAGCGTGCTCGCGAGCGTATGCTAGCGGCAAAACGTGAGGCTCGTGAGCGTGAGAAACCAGAGCCAAGAGGGCAAGAGCGTTATCAAGAGAGTCGTAGCACCGCCCCCCGTAACCAGGATCCCCGTAGTCAAGAATCTCGCACCCAAGAGCCACGGTATTCGTCTGATCAATATGTTGACGATCGTTATGCGGATACTCGTGTTAACCCGAATGAGGAATACGACGACCGTCGATACTCACAGCAAAACTCTGAGCGTTCAATGCAAGAGCCTATGCGCAGCCATCAGCCACGCGCGACTCACTCTCAGCATTCTCAAGCCCCAGACGAGAGCAGCGCTTATAGCGGCCACCCTCAAGATCAAAGACCACGGTATCCTGAGCACTCAGAGCGCCAAGAGTATCAAGGCGGCCATGTCGACAGAGGAAACATTGATGGCCAAGGTTATGCTCAGCATCCAAGCCCTTATGGTGGCGAGCAAGCTCAATACCCACAAGGTCAGCGTTTCAATGAATTGCAGGATGAGCTTGCCGACATGCGCATGCTGCTAGAGCAGCAGCTTTGGCACTTAATGGATGGCAGCCAGCAGAACAGCTCTCAGCAGGGGTCAAACTGGACCGCGGCGGGGCAAATTCAGCAGCAACTCAGAGTGCCAAATCAATATGCCATGTTGAACGAGCGCTTACGACGCTTGGGCTTACCTGACCAAATGATCGACGGGTTGGTATTAGAGCTCGGTCAGCACAAGCATGCTAATCAAGCTTGGCGTGAATCGATGGCTATCTTGTCACGTAAAATTCCAGTGTTAAAAAACAACAGCTTATCTTGTAAAGGTATTTTCGCTTTTGTTGGGCAAACAGGGGTGGGTAAAACCACGACGATAGCTAAATTGGCGGCACAGTACGTACTCAAACATGGCCCAGGTAAGGTTGCTTTAGTCTCTACCGATAGCTTCCGAGTGGGCGCGCAAGACCAGTTGCGATCTATGGGGCGGATATTGAATGTGCCTGTGAAGACGGTCGATGCTCAAAACAGCTTGACCAGTGTTTTGTCCGGGCTACGCCAGTTTCCCTTAGTCTTGGTCGATACCGCCGGTTTCCGTCATGGTGATCCCTTGCTTAAAAATCAGCTCAAACAGTTGGATGCTTGCGTTGGGGTGAAGCGAATATTAGTGATGTCTTGCAACAGCCAGCTTCAAACAATGAAAGCCTCGGCTCACGCATACTCCTCTGCTAAGGGCGTGGATGCTTGTGTGCTTACCAAATTAGACGAAGCTGCCAGTTTAGGTGAGGCTATTAGCGTGGTGATAGAACATGGCTTACCGGTGGCTTACACCACTGATGGCCAAGAAATCCCGGCAGATATCAGTGTAGCAAGCGGCCATAACCTAGTTGCCAAGGCTGTTGCGATGATTAAAGGGCAAGAATCTAAAGCAAATCATTCAGTTGCGAATTAGTAATCTATACTTCTATACACGTGCTTGCTGTTCAGGTGCGCAGCAGGCGGTAAGATTTGCTTGAATCGCGCCCTGCTTGATCAGCCATTGTGGGAAACCTAGTGAATGAACTCCATACATCCAATTAAAGTCCTTGCCGTCACAGGCGGTAAAGGTGGCGTCGGTAAAACTAATTTATCGGTCAATTTAAGTATTGCGATCTCCGAGATGCGACGTCGAGTCGTGTTGATGGATGCGGATCTTGGTCTTGCCAATGTCGATGTGTTATTGGGCTTAAAAGCAAAATACAATTTGGCTGACGTCTTGAGCGGTAACAAGACTATACGCGATATCCTGCTAACAGGGCCTGGCGGGGTGAAAATTGTACCTGCGTCTTCTGGCGTGCAGCAAATGGCGGGCTTATCGACCCAAGAGCATGCTGGCATTATTCACGCGTTTAGCGATATCGCTGATCAAATGGATGTGCTTGTTGTCGATACGGCGGCGGGTATATCAGATACAGTTGTACGCTTTGTGCGTGCGGCGCAAGAGGTGATCGTAGTGGTTTGTGATGAGCCTTCTTCTATTACTGATGCTTACGCATTGATGAAAGTGTTGAATCTCGAGCACGATGTTTTTCGTTTTCGTGTGATCGCGAATATGACACGCAGTACCCAAGAGGGTATTAATCTTTTTAACAAGTTAAATGCTGTTTGCGACCGTTTTTTAGATGCTTCTTTGCAATACGTCGGACACGTGCCGTTTGATGAAAATGTTCGCAAAGCCGTGCAAAAGCGTATGCCTATTATTCACTATGCGCCGCGTAGCAAGGCTGCAATGGCAATTAAAGTATTGGCACAAAAAATAGACTCATGGCCTGTGCAAAATAGTGCAAAAGGGCATTTGGAATTCTTTATTGAGCGCTTGCTGCAAACCTCCCGAGCTAGCGGAATGTAAGTAGAGATGTCGGTATACATGGCTGAAAATATAACTGCCTACCAGCAGTCGCAAAAAGATGTCGTCGGTATACAGGTTGAGCAATACGCTTATCTCGTTAAGCGTATTGCCCATCATATGATGGCGCGCATGCCTTCGTCGGTGCAGGTGGATGATTTGATTCAAGCGGGCATGATCGGCTTGCTTGAGGCTGCGCAAAAATTCGACGGTGGCAAAGGTGCCAGTTTTGAAACTTATGCGGGCATACGCATTCGTGGTGCGATTGTGGATGAGATGCGTCGAGGCGATTGGGCTCCGCGTTCTGTGCATCGCAATGCTCGCCGCGTGTCTGAAGCGATAGCGATAGTTGAAGCACGCACCGGTAAGGATGCTCGAGATGCTGAAATCGCGCAGCAGATGGATGCAAGTCTTGATGAGTATTACGCTATTGTGCGAGATAGTGCGTCTACTCGTCTGTTTAGTTACGAGGAGACTTATGACGAAGATGAGGGGAGAGCCTCACCTGTTAGCCTTGGCAATGATGCCTTTGTTGAGCCTTCCGAGCATGTGCATAAAGCGTCAATGCAAGAGGCCTTAACGAAAGCAATTGACAGTCTGCCTGAGCGAGAGAAGCTGGTATTGTCGCTTTATTATGATCAGGAGTTAAATTTAAAAGAAATTGGTTTGGTGCTGGAGGTGTCAGAATCTCGCGTCAGCCAAATCCATAGTCAAGCCGCAGCTCGTTTGCGTACGCGAATGACAGCATGGTTATCGTAGATTGTGACCCTAGCTTACATCTATATATTGAATAGATACTTGGTTCATACCTCGTTTGTTGAAACATACACTTCCCCAAAATATATCGAGGTTTTCATTAAGCCTCAAAACTTTATTTCAAATATTTATGCATCTTTTATTGCGTTAGCTATTGCCTTAGCATCGGCTGTGTGTGCTTTGTGTCTATTGAGTGAAAATGTGCATGCTGGCGAGTCTGGCGATAAGAATGACTCTGGCTATAAAAATTTAAGCTTTCGCACACTCACCGCCCCCGTGCTTGATAGTATTGGCCGAGTGGCTGGGCTTGAGCAAGATAACCAAGGATTTATGTGGCTTGGTGGTGAAAATGGAATTGTGCGTTATGACGCTTACAATTTTAAATTATTTCGCCATGATCCAGATGATATAAACAGCTTAAGTAGCAACAATATTTTTGGCATTCTCACGGATAAACGTGACAATCTTTGGATTTCTACAGGCTTCGGGCTTAACCGCTACGACCTTCGTAAAGAGCGTTTTACGCGCTATTACCACGAGAAAAATAATCCCGAAAGCCTTGGTAGTGATTCTATTCAGACTCAGTTACTGGATAGTCAAGGTAGGCTGTGGTTCGGCACCATCGCTGGTGGTTTAAATCGTTATCACTATGAAAGCAATACATTTGAACACATTGATATTGCAAAAATCGCAGGGCAACCCGAGAACGTTGGACTTTCCAATATTTGGGTTATTGTAGAAGATGAGTTCCACCGTTTATGGCTCGCCACCGACGATGGGGTTGTTTTATATGATCATAAACAAGGCGTTATCGAGCACTTCAATCGTCAGAGTAAAGACGTAAAAAGTATCAAGAGCAATAGAGTTAGAGCCTTATTTTTGGACACGACTGGTGGGCTGTGGATTGGAACGGCCAATGGGCTAAATTATTACAGTATTAATGATAAAGTGCTGAAAAGTTATCCGTTGGACTTCAAATCTGGTGTCGATAGCAGCGATGAGTATGTTACCAGTGTCTTAGCGGATAACAATAAGCGTATTTGGGTTTCTACTCATGATGGTGGTATTTATATCTATGATTCTGAGACAGAGTCCTTTTCTCAACATCGTCATCGTCCCGGGGACGATCGTTCATTGCCAGGCAATAAAATACGTACAATGATTCGTGATAAAAACGGCGATATATGGATAGGTTTTTTTCCTTATGGCTTAGCGGTCTTGGATATAAAAGCGTCGGCGTTTTTTCGGTATAAGCATAATATGTATGATGCCAGCAGTTTAAGCCATAGTTCTGTCCTTAGCGTTGATGAGGATGATATCGGGAATTTATGGATTGGCACTGAATATGGGTTGAACTATTTCGACCGTCAAGCCGGTACCTTCACGCGCTACCTCCATGATGAGAATAACCCAGAATCTATTGCTGGAGATCCAATTATTTCACTGGTTAATACACGTTCTGGAGATTTATGGACGGCGTCTTGGTTTCTTGGCGTGAGTCGCCTGAATAAAAAGAACGGAACGTTTAAGCACTACCGAGCGAATAGCTCAGACCCTACCTCGCTACTTAAAAACAGTGTCTGGAAAATTTACGAAGATCGTCAGGGCGATATTTGGGTCGGAGCGCTGGAGCTTAGCGTTGTTCGTTATCGCCCGGAAACGGATGACTTTGAACGATACTCAATGGACATTAAATCACCTAGAGGCAACGTCACGTCGTTTTATGAAGATCGTAGCGGCAATTTTTGGTTGGGATCAGACCGTGGCTTGCACTTACTTGATCGTAAAACCAAGCTGTATCGTCATTATATTTCCGATAAAAATGACCCTAAGAGCATCGTGAATGGCGCTGTAATGACGATAGCTGAAGTAGATGATGGACGCTTAGTTCTGGGAATGTGGGGCGGCGGCGTAAGCTTGTTTGACCCCGAAAAAGAAGAGTTTAAATCTTATAGCAGTAAACATGGCTTGTCAGATGATGGGGTTACAGGGATTTTAACCGATGATCAAAACATGCTGTGGTTGGCTACCGCCAATGGGCTTTCCCGCTTTGATCCTCGAACTGAGACTTTTAAGACCTATCGTGAGCATGACGGTATTTCTGGCAATGTGTACAATCGCTCAGCGCACAAAAAAACGAGCAAAGGAGAGCTGGTTTTTGGCAGTACAGAAGGCTTGACGATTTTTAATCCTGAAGATATTTACACTAATGAAATTGCGCCCCCGGTTGTTGTTACGGAGTTGCGTATACTTAATAAAGTGCTTGAAATTAATAATCGTAAAAATACAGGCGACATAAAATCACCGCTAGAGCAGGCGATTAATTACACTAAAGAGCTGACGCTCAGTGACCGCGATACCGTATTCTCCTTTCACTTTGTTGCGCTTAATTATAATGTGCCAGAAAATAACCGTTACGCCTATCGGCTGCAAGGGTTTGATCAAGACTGGAACTATGTCGGCAATCAGCGTAGTGCAACCTATACCAATATTGACCCTGGGAATTACGTTTTTCATGTTAAAGCATCGAATAACGAAGACGTATGGAATGAGCAAGGTACGCAAATAAAAATTCACATTTTACCGCCTTGGTGGCGAACGTGGWGGGCATTTWTTATTTACGTCTTATTGCTCGCACTTTTATTGCGGGTAGTGATTTATGTGAGATGGCAACAGAARCGTGCTGAAATGGATCAGCGTTTAAATCGTCGTCTTGAGAGTATGGTGGATGATCGTACGGAGCAATTGGAGCATAGTAACCAGCTATTAGCCACAGGTAATGAGCAGCTGAAAAAAAYACAAGCGCAGCTTGTTCAGTCGGAAAAAATGTCGAGCCTTGGTACTTTGGTTTCAGGTGTTGGTCATGAGATTGGTAACCCGAGTCATTATACGTATTTGGCCGTTTACAATCTTGATCTTATAATTAAGGACTTTAAAGAATTTTTATTTAATCTGCTAGGCGCTGAAGACGAGGATGATATTCGGCCACAGTTTGAGCGGTATTTTGACAAAATCAGTGGCAATATCGATAGCGCACTAGATGGATCTCGCCGGATTAAAGCGATTGTTGAGAACTTGCATACATTTTCTCGTCAAGAGTCGGGTGATATGCAGTTAGCTAATATCGCTAAAGGGCTTGTGACCACATTGGAATTAGTCAAGGCGAACTACCGGAATAAAATTCACTTCGAGTGCAATATTGTTGATGATTTACCTATTCAATGTTGTATTTCAGAGTTAAATCAAGTTTTCATGAATTTGGTGGTGAACGCATGTCAAGCCATGGTTGAGGCTGAGGAGCAAACAGGCAGCCCTTCATTTCCCGACACACCGGGTAAGTCCGATGCATTGGTGGTGGGTACATTTAGTGTTCGCATGTACCGTCAGGATAGGTATCTAGCGGTGTCGTTTAAAGATACCGGGGATGGTATCCCTAAGGATCTTCTTGACCATATATTTGAGCCGTTTTTCACGACAAAACCCGTCGGTCAAGGCACCGGGTTGGGCTTAGCTATTAGCTTTGGCATCATTGAGCGCCATAATGGCACGCTGAAGGT
Source organism: Alteromonadaceae bacterium (assembly GCA_002746115.1). Taxonomy (GTDB): domain Bacteria; phylum Pseudomonadota; class Gammaproteobacteria; order Pseudomonadales; family Cellvibrionaceae. The sequence goes on along the minus strand of NVXL01000030.1, from coordinate 1,707 downwards.
GAATTCCGTTGAGGGGGAGGGTGCTGAGTTTGTTTTACGGCTGCCATTGCCGTAGTTAGATTGTTCTAATTCGTTAAATCGCTTTAGCCGTTAAATAACGACTTTCCGGTATTTGTTATTAATCAGTCGTTAGTAAGGGGGCGCTAACCAGCCTTATTTATAACACTTATGTAAGGTTTTATACCGTTAATGTATAACTCGTGATTTTCGTTCCTGCTTGAACCTTACGCAAACTACAATATTAAATATTAATGCCATTGCATCGAGAAATAATGGCAATTATTAGATTGTAGCGAATGATTTGGCAGGCGAATGTGGGGCAAGCATATATAAAATGAAAAAGTGGTATCTCGAAGGTGATTTTAACGGCGATGGGAAGTGTTCTGTCCATTATCTTGAATCGTTCCCTGTGACGCTTGGGCGAGATGCTGAGTTGGATTTAAGTCTTGTATCCCCCTCTGTTTCTCGTCGGCATGCTGTAATCGAAGCCGCAGTACTAGACGGAGTGCTAAGCGTTAAAGACCTAAAAAGTAGTAACGGCACCTTTGTTAATCGACAAAAAATCGTGGAATCCACCACTGTAGGTCATGGTGATGTTTTACACTTTGGTGCCGTTGAGGCGCGTCTAATTGATGAGTCTTTATTAACCACAGGTGTTGGCGATGTGTATTCGGCCGATGTCACCACTGTGGTTCGTGTTGAAGACTTAGGTTTGAGTACCCATTTCCCGGCAGGTGTCGCTGAGCTAAATGCGCTTATGGATCAATGTCAACTAATCTCCGTGTTTCAGCCGATACGCAAACGTGACCCCCGTCAGCTGGTCGATGCTGAGAAATTAAAAATATTTGGGTATGAGGCCTTAGCGCGCGGGACGAGTTCGAAGCTGTCGCCCAACCCCTCCGCCTTGTTCCATATCGCCGAGAGTGTCGGCTTAGCGGCGCGTTTATCCGCATTGATGCGAGAGGTCGCCGTCGAAACGGCTGCCAAGCAAGGTCTGAGTGAAATGCTTTTACTTAACACTCATCCGCAAGAGCAAGAAGACGAAGCCATGCTGTTGGATGCGTTGGCGAATATTCGGCGTCGTTATCCTAATATGTCGCTTATGTTAGAAATTCATGAAAAAACGGTTTCCGATATGGCTCATTTGAAAGAGTTAAAGCTGGAGCTGTCTCGGCTTAATATTAAACTGGCGATTGACGATTTTGGGGTGGGAGGGGCTAACGTTGTGGAACTCGTAAGCGCCGAACCGGATCTGATTAAGTTTGATCGCGCATTGATCGAGGGTATTGATCGTGTCGATCATCAGCGCCTTAATACAATTAACCAATTACACAAAATTATCGCTCGGCACAGAATTGATACCCTTGCAGAGTGCGTCTGTAATCAAGGTGAATACTTAGCCTGTGACTCTATTGGTTTCAGCATGTACCAAGGTTTTTATTTGGGCAAACCATTGCCTTTGGGGGCGGAGGCGGGGGGCGAAAAAGCAAGTCCAAACGCTTAAAATATAAGCAGGTTAAAGTAGTTAGCGGATCAATTAAATATATCTCTAAAATTTTCCCCCACCCTAGGGTCTGTTCCATTTTAGTGTGAAAAACAACCACTCACTAGCCCAAAAATACTAAGAAACACCGTTAAATCAAAGCATTTCCTTGTATCACCACCTATTCTTATTTACGTGCCCACAGAATTGGGTGAGAATACCCG
>NVXL01000194.1 GCA_002746115.1 Alteromonadaceae bacterium | reverse complement strand
AGCAGCGCGTTAGCGTTACTGGGGTTTTGATCTGTTTTTTGTTTTTGCTAGGCCAGCACCTCCAACCCCTTTTCCGCCACCAAATTAAGCAGCTTTAGCGATGGGCCATTAGGCTTTTTAACGCCTTGCTCCCACTTTTGAATCGTAGATTTACTGGTGTTCAAGTAAGCTGCAAACACACCTTGGCTGGCCTTTACACGGGTGCGGATACCCTTGATCTGCACGGCTGAGTACTCCTTCACCGGCGGTAAGCATAGAACATCGAACTCCCGCAGCGTGGTTTCTTTCATCACACCTGCAGCGCGTAAGTCTTTAGCGCTGTCATGAACCATATCTAAGATTGATTTATCCATCGTTTTCCACCTCGATTAACGCTCCGTGTTTAATAGCTTTGGTTAATGCTTTATCGCTGTATTCCAATAACTCTTTAGCTAAGTGTTTTAACGCCTTTAGCTCGTCAGCGCTGATATTGGCACGGGCATTCTTGGCAAAGCCATACACGAAGAACGCTTTATTTTCGACCCTGTAGGCGAGTAATGTTCTTACTCCACCGCTCTTACCCCTTCCGGGCAATGCCACGCGCTTTTTCACCACATGGCCACCCAAGTGAGCATCGATCAGCCCCCTCTCCATCTCGCCAACCGCAGCAAGCAAGACTTCATCACCTAAGCCCTCCTTGCTAGCCCATTTACTGAACACCCTGTTTTTTAATACTCGCATTGACTATTCCTTGTGATCAGCCTTAAGTGTAGCACTTAGTGCTTCATCCATCCTAGACCTTTCTCGTATATGATACCCTCGCCCTCCAAGCTCACTGATATTACGAAAGTGCTTTTGCTTAGCTATAGCGGCTCACTCAGCAAGGGATAGGCAATAAAAAAGAGTTATGAACTTGCATTCATAACTCTTCTATTTTGACAATTATTTAAAACCATTTAAAGGCTACTTAAGAACCAATTAAGGACTAAGGGGCACTTTTCTAGCAGCCTAAAAATTCCACTGCCTACAAACAGATTAACCTTAAAACCTACTCAAGCGGGTTATCTACCGTAAAAGCCGCCAACCAATAAAGTGGTGAATTCCAGTTAATCGTATTCTCCTTACTACACCAAGAACTTGGCGCCTCGCCAACACCAGCGTAGGCCAGCGCAGCCGGTATAAATACATTGGTACTAGGCTCGCCAGCGCAACTGTTAGCATCATTCATAGGTCCACCACTTAGCCAGCCTTTAGGGTAAGGAACCTTTTCGCCTAAAAGTTTGGTAAAAGCAATACGGTCATGCGTGTCAGTTTCCGCATAAGTTCCGTAACCGGTAATAAACGACAGGTTCATTGGGTTATTACCTAGCAGAAAATCCCAAGCCCAATATAAACCTTCAAGGTATTTCTTCTCGCCACTGACGCGATGAGCGTATGCAAGCATGATCATATTGTTCGCTAAAAAGGAATTAGAACCCCACTCCCAACGCGCCGACTTATCCTTCAATAAAGGGTTATAAACGGTTGGGTAAGCACTATCCTCTAGGCTCGTTAAATAATACTCTGCCGACTCAATAATGTTTGCATCAAGCCTCTCTTTATCTTCTGCAGGCAAGCCTAAGCCATCCCAGTGCAGCCACAAACTTAAACTACCAGCGCCCTGTGTTTCATTCCAATTTTGAGAGCCAAAGCGATCAAAGTTCAAATAATCATCAGACCCCGTGACTGCGTCTCGAATAGCATTCATCTCACCTGCCGACATACCCATACGCTTAGCACTGACCAATAACTCAACAGCCGCGGCATAACGATCATCACTAACATTATTGTCGGGGTAATCACCCGCCCCAGGGGAATCTGGAGTGTCAGAACGATAAAGCACTTCAGGCTTAGCCTCAGCCCGGCGCCAAGCTTCTAGCGCAAGCCGCCATTGAGCCTTAGCATAGGTCGAGTCATACTGATTAAAAGTACGTGCAAGCTGAGCGCTCATTCGAACCACCGCATAAGTTGCAGCCGTCGATGGCGGCTGAACGTAACGCTCCATCGCATTCTCAGTGTCTAAATCAAACAGGAAGCTGCTCCAGTCTTCATTGGTCACCTTATGTGGGGCTAGCTGCCCACCGGGGGGCAAACTCCCCGCCAAAAATCCGGTGCCAGCACGCACTTCATCAAGCAAATCAGGTAAGCCATTGTTATTCTCAGGCATACGGTAGTCGCCATCTTTTTTACTGGCAGGGTTGAATTCATAAGCATTCAATAATGTCCACACAGAAATTGCATGGTTAACAAGGTAAAAACCAAAATCACCGGCGTCAGCCCAAGAACCTTTGAGATTTAAGCGCACACCCTCACCACACCAGTCCTTGTAACAAGGCAAGCTGTCATCAGTCGCATGCATGACACCGCGTGCATGGCGCGGATCATCTAGATACTTAGCTTCGATGGCTTCACCCATTCGATGAAAGTAAAAGTATCCCATGGCATCTTTAGGTAAGTCTTGGTACAAATCATCGGCGATATTAAAGCCCCAGCTTGCAGAGAGCGAGGCTCTTATCGTGTAACGGCCTTTTTTACGAAAATCTGAGAAGTCTATGCGATGCACAAAACCGCCCGCCGCCTCATCATAACCTAGCATGCGTGTTTGCCCCTCTAACACAACCTTAGTAGTCGCAAGATCGACTAAGCTCCAAGTAAGGGGTTTTTTTGAATTACTGCTCATACTGGCAATTTTTTTGCCTTTCACAGGGTAACCCAACTGATTAACGGCAATAAAGTTAGCCTGAAATTGTTGCGATTGCTGATAGTAATCGAATGTATTGGTCGGTTTGACCGGGGTGGAGGCACCACAAGCAAACAGCATGCATGAGCCAAGTAGCGTCACCGTAAAACGTGACCAACTTCTTACCAGTAAAAGCATAAACTTCTCCGAATCATTAAAAGGTATCTCTTACCTAGTGTAAAAAACTTTAGTTCGATTATTAATTATAGATAAAAAACGCTGCATTAATAAGCCTAATCACTATGGTTAAGAGATTTTTTAACCTTAATACAACCTTGTTACCACAGTTTTTCCTCTAAGCTCCCGCCAGCCTCCCAACCAACACTGGTCATAGACTCATGATTCGGCGATAATCCCACCGCACAGTGCGACCAGCCAATAAGCCTGTCCACCTTAAAAACACAAGGGATATATCAAACCATGATCGGTGAACCGTCCAAGACCTCAAGACTCGCGTTAACCCGCTACGCGCCTAGAACCACAATCGCTACAAAAGCCACAAAATCTAAAGCCGTACTTTTCGTAATCCTTTGCGTTTTCACACTGATTTACACTTGCGCAAATACCGCTTATGCGGAACAAAAGAAGAAAAAGACTAAAATAAAAATCCCTGAAATAGACGCTAATGGCTTAGTGCTATCCTCTAAGCGGCTTGAGAATACTAATTGGCAAATTAAGTTGCCTAAAAAAAACGAAGTCATACGGTTTCAGGCGACCCTGGCATCACCGACGAATAAACACGACATCCCCCACTTTACCCTTGACCTTGAACGGCGCCCAACAGCCCGATCAGCTCAGATATCCATATACGATGAAGTTTGTAAAGGGGAATACGATCTCAGTTTAGCGTTTAGCGATCAAAATAAAGACAGGACATTTACGCACATAGAAAATATTGCTCAATGGCCACAAACCATCGATATAGAAATTAAATTCATCGAGCGACGTAAAGGCCTACACCACTTTCTAACCATTATAAATGGTCGGGAAAATAAAATAGCCACCAACGGTAAAATTCGTTATCTTAATTTCAACGTCTACAACGGTTATGCTGATATCGAGAATTTTTATTTATTATCCCGCGCACAAGTCAACGCGGCTATTAATGCGAACACCGACAACAATAACAGCCTCAAAATCAAGGACCTAAAGTGAAAAAAAATACACTTTTAATACTGCTACTTCTCATCGGATTACCCCCCCTTAATGCGATTGCCCAACGCTATGAAGTTGCAGCGCAGCTACAGGAGCTCGGAAAACACGAAGAAGCCCTTGTGCAATTTGTCGCCCTCTCTGCCATTGGCAATAAAGATGCCCAATTTTCTGTTGCCGCCATGAATTTTAATGGGCAAGGGACAAAAAAAGACTATATCGAAGGCTACGCATGGATGACCATCGCGGCCAGTAAAGGCTCAGAACAAGCCCAAGGGGTACTCGATAAATTCGCCTCAAAGCTCTCCCCTGAGCAGCTTGCCCAAGCCAAACTCAGGCATGATGAGTTAGTGCAAACTTATGGTGATGCGGCCATACATAAAAATTTAATGCCTACCGAGACACTGAATAATACTCGCGGCAACTTTCGTGATCGAAAACCCCTACGCAAACCAACGGCCAAATACCCCAAAGAAGCCGAGAGAAGGTATCTTGATGGCCAGACATTGATCTCGTTTACCGTTGGCGCAGATGGACGAACGCGCAACCAGCGGGTCACCTCGTACACCAGCGATCTTTTTATAAAGCCCTCATTAATATCCGTAAAAGGGTTTCTTTACCAACCATCAAAAATTGGTGATGTACCAGTACCAGTTTATTCGGTAAGCAATAGATTCACCTTCCAGATGATTGGCGGGAATGGTGAGTATAAACAAAAAGCCCTCGTAAAAGTTCTTAGCGAGGCAAAATCAAAAGTTGAGCATGGAAGCAGTCATGACCGCTATGAATATGCCTTTTTAGCAGAAGGACTACGGCAGTATTTAAGCGACGAAAACCGCACACTATTTAACGACGCACACAAGTGGAATACCGCCGCTGCAATCGATGGTCACCCTTTTGCCAAGTTCGATTTAGGCACACGCATATTGTATGGCGAGCAGTGCGACGCCGACAGCAGCAAAAGTCATTTTTGGTTAAAATCTGCCGCACAAGACGGTGTCAGCGAAGCACAATTACTCTTAGGCCTTGAACGTTATAACGGCGTGATGTTTGAAAAAGATGAAGCCATAGGCCTCGACTGGATCCGTAAAGCGGCCACCAATGGCAATGAATTTGCCAAAGTGCAATTCGCCCAACTGGTAACCCTTAATCCTCAAAGTGACGATAAAATTCTAGCTGAAGCCCGTGTTTATCTAAATGACGTTAAATTAAAAGATCTCATCGATAAACTCAGTTATCACGAGGCAAATGCCGCACTTTACTCACGTGAAGGGAATTTCAAAAAAGCACGGAAATTCCAGAAGAAGGCACTTAAAGAAGCCAAAAAATATAAGCTCCCCACGGCGCTCATGGAAAAAAACATGCAAGGGCTGCAAGAAAACAAAGTCATTACACAACTTATAGATACAAGTAATACGTAAACATCAACACCAAGGACATAAAGTGAAAAAAAATACGCTTTTAGCACTAGTACTCCTCATCTGCTCGTTCCCACTTGGCGCCATCGCACAGCGTTATGAAGTGGCTGCGAGCCTACAACAAGTAGGTAGGCACGAAGAAGCCCTTGTGCAATTTGTCGCCCTCTCTGCCATTGGCAATAAAGATGCCCAGTTTTCTGTTGCCGCCATGCATTTAAATGGGCAAGGCACTAAAAAAGATTTTATCGAAGGCTACGCATGGATGAGCATCGCCGCAAGTAAGGGCTCAGAAGGCGCTCAAGGCATACTCGACAAATTCTCCAAAAAACTCTCCCCAAAACAACTTGCCCAAGCCAAACTCCGACATGAAGAATTAGCTCAAACTTACGGGGACGCTGCCATAGATAAACGCTTACTGCCTACAGAGGTACTTAATAATCTTCGCGGCAATTTTCGAGAACAAAAACCCTTACGTGCGCCAGCGCCAAAATACCCTCTGAAGGCAAGCAGGCGAGGTATTGTTGGGCACACTATGATTTCGTATACCATTGGTGCGGATGGGCGAACACGCAATCACAGGGTGGTAACGTACACCAGCAAGCACTTTATAAATACCTCATTAGATTCCGCGAAAAAGTTTATTTACCAGCCGTCAAGAATCGGTGACACTCCTGTACCGGTTTATACCGTGTGCAATAGGTTCACATACGATATGGCTAATGATAATGTCAGTGGCAAGGCTGAGTATGATCAAAAGCCCCTTGTGAAGATGCTTAATGAGGCGAAAGCAAAAGTTGAAACAGGAAGCAGTCAAGACCGCTACCAGTACGCGGTTTTAGCAAAAGAGCTACGACGGTATTTAAACGAC
>NVXL01000193.1 GCA_002746115.1 Alteromonadaceae bacterium | reverse complement strand
CTTAGGCTTAATACGCGCTGGCCTTCGGGTTTTTGGTAGGCAATTTTAAGCTCGCCTAAGGCGTGTTGTTGGTATTCGGGGGTTAATTTTACTTCATAAATAGCGGTTACGTGGTGGCCAGCGCCGAGTTCGCCGCCGTCTTTATCGGCATCTAGGAAGTCTTGTTTTTTCAAGGCGCGATTTTCATAGCCAAGCAGGCGGTAGTGGCTGACGGCTTGAGGGTTGAATACGACTTGTATTTTGGCGTTTTTAGCGACGACTTGTAGCTCGCTGGTGAGCCTGTCGACGAAGGCGCTTTGGATTGCTTCGGTATTGCTAAGGTGTAAGTAATGGCCGTTGCCTTGGTTGGCGAGTTGTTCAAGCAGGTGGTCGTTATACATGCCCGTGCCGACGCCGACGGTGGTAAGGAAAATACCTTTGTCTTTTTGTTCTTTGATGTTGCGCACGATGGTTTGAGGGTCTTTAGTGCCGACGTTGGCCATGCCGTCGGAGGTGAGTACGACGCGATTGATAAAACCGGGTTCGTACATGTCCGCTGCGACTTTGTAGGCGAGTTGAATACCGGCTGCGGCATTGGTACTGCCTTCGGTTTTCAGTGCGCGGATATCGGCATATATTTTACGTTTGTCACGTACTTGTGTGGGTTTAATGGCGATACGGGCGTTATCTGAATAAGTGACGAGTGCGATGCGGTCGTGTTTGTTTAGCTGGCTGATTAGGGTGACAAAGGCTTGTTTGAGTAGGTCAAGTTTTTGGTCGCCTGCCATCGAGCCTGAAATATCGGCGACGAGTACGATGTTGGCGGGTTTGCGCTCATGGTCGGCCAGTGTGCGTGTTTGCACGCCAATGTGGAGGGCGTGGTAACCCTGACGAAAGGGCGATGGTGCGGCCTCTGCACTGAGGCTGAAGAGTTGGTCGCTTTGCTGGTATTGGTAGCTAAAGGCGTTGACGAATTCTTCTATGCGGATGCCAGCAGGGTTGGGCATGCGGCCTTGGGTGAGCATCTTGCTGGCTAAGGAGTAAGAGGCGCTATCAACGTCCATGGCGAAGGTGGAGTGATCTTTGCTCTCGGTCAGGATGGTGGGGTTAACGCCGTAGTTTTTGAATATTTGGTAGCTACTGGCGGGGACGGACCGTAGGTCATAATCCTCTTCGTTGTTGTGTGGTGGTTCTAGTAGTTGGGGTATTTTAGCGGGGGCGGCGGGCTTACTTGTTGTACTTGGCGCACGTGCGCTGGAAATAATGGGGGCTACGCTTCTTATGCCCGACTGGCTAGCTGCCTCCCTCCTGGCGATCTTCGCTTTACGTTTTTTAGCTCTAGCCTCTTCAGCACTGGACCGGCTCGCTCGGATGCCAGAGACAGTGACCTCTTCTTCAACTTGAGGGGCTGATGTGTTTTGATTGCCTGCGCCCTGTTCGGTAGTCTCGTGTGTTGCACAGGCGGTTAACAAAGACAGTAGGGCGATGAAGGTCAGTTGGTAGTAGCGTTTAGCGGTTAGCATGGTGGCTCCAGATGGCTTAATAATTTTACCTAGTGTAATTCGTCCATCGCTGCGAATTGTCATGGTTTGGTCATGATACCTTTTTTGCTTTAGTTGCCATCGTTGAAATTATGTTTATAGCAGTGCGTGCGCTCTTGATCTATTTTGATTCAAACACGCCAGACCTGTTACATCTCTACGATGGCTCTTGGGTGTTTTGTTAACATCTTCTGTGCAGATTTGGGCTGTGTGAGCTAAAATTGGGTGTTAAGTTCCGTCACGGTGCAAGCAATGAACAAAGTAAGTCAGCACAAAATTGAGGCTGAAGGAATACCTAAAAATGTCTCGAAGACAGATAGGTTTGCATTAAAAAAAGACCCCAAACGGTGCCCTGTATGTACGGCTAAAATTGAGAAAATAGGCAAAGGGATTAGGTATCAAAATAAGTGTAACGCTTGCAATGCAGTTTTAGCGAAAGATATAAAATGTAGCCGTTGCAATACGAATAGAGTTTGGCGTGGCTCTTAAAGGCAAGTATTGCCATGGTTGCGGGTGTGAGTATGTTCTAAATGAATAAACCGTTATATATATTGATGTCGATGAAACATTTGTAAGAAATTATGGTACAAAACGTATGCCGATGCTAGCGGTAATCGAGCATATCAAGGAATTGAAGTCTCAGGGCGCCATATTGTACTGCTGTTGGAGTTCTGGTGGTGCTGAGTACGCGAAGAGTAGTGCCCAGGAATTCGGAATAGAAGAGTGTTTTGCGGGATTTTTACCAAAACCAGAGGTAGTCCTAGATAATATGTCGTTTTCGCAGTGGCGTAACCTTTTGACAGTTCATCCAAATGAATGTCCGGGTAACACCATTGAATCGTATAGAGACAAGATAATTGAACATTAACAGAGAAAAACTTAACCAGCCAAGTCAAGCGACGCCAAAAGCGGCGCGCCTGCTTCGGAACGTTAGCACCTTATGAATATAAAGTATCTCCTATCAATACTATTATGGTTTCCGCTGATGGTTATGGCCGAAACAAGCACTTGCTTCGGCACGACTTCCAAAGGTCGTCTAGAAAGTGGTGTCCAACTCCCGAGTGAGGGAAAGAATTACATCGGATATAGTTCGATGGCTAGATTAGCAGGTAGAACTTATGTTCATTCAGAAGTCAGAAATATCATTGTTTCTGCATATCAAGACCTTGAGATAGAGCAGCCAAATAAAGTCTATAAATACGCAGAAACTGGATTTGAATATGGTGGTCAGTTTAGGCCTCATAAGACTCATAGGAATGGTCTTTCTGTTGATTTCATGACACCCGTTACTGATAAGTCTGGTAAGTCGGTCCATTTACCTACGAACCCTTTTAATAAATTGGGTTACAATATCGAGTTCGATAAAAAAGATATATATGATGGAATGAGCATCGATTACGAGGCTATAGCAGCTCATGTTGTGGCGCTTCATAAGCAGGCCAAGAAACAGGGTCATGATTTATGGCGTGTGATTTTTTCCCCTGAGTTACAGCCTAACTTGTATAAAACAAAGTATGCTGACTATCTCAAGGATAATATTCAATTTTCCAAGAAGCGTTCTTGGGTAAGGCACGACGAACATTATCATGTTGATTTTGCTATACCGTGCAAATAACAGTGCTAACAAGAAGCTGTAATCTGATTTCGCAAGCTGGCATTATGTGAAAATATTTATCATCAAACAATGAAGTACAAGTAAATATGATTAATTTTACGTATCGAGATACTTATGAATAAAAAAATTACTACAATCGCGGTTATCAGTACGATACTCCTATCTATTTCACCTGTTGTGTTATCAGAAGAAGATAAAGATAAAAATCCGTCTGTAAATAAACAAAAGTACACTATGTGTGCCGCTATCAGAATGAAAGAGATAAACCTGAAACATCTTAAAAAAGATCCAGAGAAGTATTCAACCCATATTCCAGAGGGATGGACTGTAGTAAGTGGTCTCGGAGGAGACGGGCATCCTAAAATACTGTTGTGTCAGTAATGGAAGTTTGAAAAATCGAAATTCTGATATTAATATGTATACATATTGGAGGTAAAGTGCTCGAGTGGGTCGTTTTATCAGCCGTTGTCTGTGGAAACGATGAGGCAATTTTGGATTGAATACAAAGATGAATATTCCCAGATTCTACTTAGCTCTGAAGTTCATCGCCCTCTAGGTAGCGATCACTGATCCGGAGCAACTAAATTCGATTCGCTACTATCAAACGCCACCGTTGGTGTTGGCTTCAAGGTATTTGAAATTGAAGTGAAAGGCTTTATCCTAAGTTTTTATAGCATCGCAGAAATTGATCATTGCATAGAGATGGTTACCAAAAGGAACTTGCCCCATCATATATCCAATGTCACAAAAGTCGTGGGCTAAAAACTGGTTGGACAAATTTCCCGCAAGTAGCGGCGTCATCTTTCACTATTCGTTCAAATTTAGCCTGCAGATTTTTAGTAAGATAGATTCTTTAGCCGTGTAGTAAGGGGACTTTCGTGATAGTGGCATTCTTAATGTCAGTTTTGGTGGTTGTGTTGGCGTACCCTTACGTCGCTTACAAATTGCTAAAGCTAAAAAATTACAATTTTGGTCTTGCTGGTATAGCCATTCAGCATTGGGCGTTCAACACCATACTATTTATAGCCCCTGTTTCAGTGTGTGGAAATTTCTACCAACCAATCCGAGAGGTATTTGTTGCTACACAATTTGCATACTGGATACCGGTGCTTATTATGAGATATTGGAGGCAAAAATTTACGCGTATAGACCGCGTGTGGGTCGGGTAGGGCTATCCAATTATATTTATAGGTCTTTATGGTTCCATCTACATATATATCGACCTATACCGTAATTACTTTGTGGGGTGAAATGTAAGCGACTTGAGGCTCAGCCCTTTCTATTATTTTTGGGTAGGGCGACTTATTCAGAAGGGCGATAGCGATATTTTTGCTTGTGCGCCTCTGCGTTTATACGAATCTCAGCACTGATACGTTTTGCCTCCGCTGCTGCTTGAACTTGTTGATTTTGGCTGAGCAGCTTCTTCACAAAAAATCGAGTATTACTAGGAATGTCATTATTCCAGCCAGAGATGTAATCTTCGTCTGATTTTTTATCTTGCTCTGACATCAAAGCCCAAACGTAAGCTTTTGTGTAATCTTTTTTAACCCCACCGTAGCCTTTATAGGTATACCAAAACATTTCATACTGAGCTATGTTGCTGCCAAGCATTGCCGCGTCGTGATAATATTTTGCCGCTGTGACTTTATCCTTATTTATGCCTAAACCCTTGTCATAAAGATGGCCGAGATTGAATCGAGCAAGAGCGCTGCCGTATTCTGCGGCTTTCTCAAAATACACTTTAGAGTTTCCGTATTCGAGTGTTTCCATAAGGACTACGCCGTAACTGTTGCAGCCGGAAGCCAGTCCTTTTTCGCAAGCTTCATTATATAAATCACCGGCTAACATATAATTTTTCGATACATGTTCACCGCTTTCGTGCATACCGCCTAAATAGACGAGAGCCTCAGCGTAACCCAGTTTAGCGGACTCTTTGATGAGTTCGACGGCTTGGTTTAAATCGGCGCGGTTGCCTGCCATCAATAGTAGCCGGGCATGAAAATGCATGGCTTGTGCTTTGCCTTTGGATGCCGCGAACTCACACTCTTCTAGAGCGGCTGACCATTGTTCGTTATTAAATTCGTTGGCACAGTTTTGCAAGGCTTCCTCAATGGCGGCGATAGCTTCATCGGATACTTCTGATTCTTTTTCTACTTGCTTGCTCTGATCCCACAATGTAATTTCGGTCGATAATAATCTCTCGTTCATTACGTCGCGTAGGTTCTCCATGTCTTCAAGGACTGTTGAAGCAGGTAAAGCAAAGCCAATGCCTTCTGTGCCGCTGAGAATCATTGTGTTGACACCGATAAGTAAGCCGTTGGCATCGATTAAGGGGCCGCCGCTATTGCCCGGATTAATGGCGGCATCGGTTTGAATGTAGTCAACCTCGTCATAGGTTTGTTCGCCGGAGACGATGCCTGAGGTTACCGTATATTTAAGGCCGGCTGGATTTCCGATGGTGAACACCCTGTGCCCTAATGGCAGATCATCTTGGGGCATTATTCCGAGTGGGCTACAACCTTCTTCGTTGATGTAAAGATAGGCTAAATCAAAGTCCTCACTAAAGGTCAGCATTTTGGCGGGTATTTCACGACCGTTAACGAGCGTTACTGTGATGAATTTCGGGGTGCCGTCAGAATAATACGCGTGTACAGCTTCTCTCATTTTCTCCCGGCTTTCTTGCAGTCTATGGCGTTCATCACGATTCGCGACGCCGCGTTCAAGATACTTTGCAAGTCTTTTGTAGTTGGACTCCAGCTCCTTTATGTTTTTTTGTTCAAGCTTTACTACGTGTCGGTTAGTGACAATCGTGCATTGTTGGTCAATAAAAAATCCGGAGCCTGTACCAAAACCACTGTCTATAAACAAGGTGCTATTACGTGCTTTTTCGATGGCGTTACGCGGTGAGTGGGATGCGTTGAGCTCTGCGGTTATATTGTCGGTTTCAGCCGCTGTGTGGGAGGTGTCAGCGTTAGCGTGGTCGGCGGTGTGTTTCTTTGTGCTTGGTTTACTTTTTAGGCTGCTAGAAGCTACTAAAGTTGATGTATCAGTGGAATCTTGGTTTTGGAGGGACTTGCCTCGGATGACGGTATGGACCTCGGTATCTTGATCTGTTGGTGCCTTAGCGTCAGTACT
>NVXL01000192.1 GCA_002746115.1 Alteromonadaceae bacterium | reverse complement strand
GCCGTATACATTCACAGTGGAACGATTGGTTTGCCTCTGTCGTCGGCTTACGCTACGACTATTTTGATATGGACGTTGAAGACAAACTAAATGCCCTAAATTCCGGATCGGAAAATGATGACTTGGTCACGCCTAAATTGTCGCTACGCTTTGGGCCATTTAAGGATACCGAGTTTTTTATTAACCTCGGTAAGGGGCTTCATAGTAACGATGCCCGTGGTGTCGTAGCGGATGAAGTGCCTTTACTGTCAGAGTCCACCGGCTATGAACTGGGCATTCGCAGTACCTCTGTCGAGAACTTACAACTAAGCTTGGTGCTATTTCAATTAAACCTCGATTCCGAGCTAGTCTTTGTGGGTGATGACGGCACGACCGAACCCAAAGACGCATCGCGCCGCCGGGGCATTGAGTTCAGTGTCTATTACCAAGCGACGGACTGGTTTGTACTCGATGCGGATTACACCAAATCACAGGCACGCTTTAAGGATGATCAATTCGATGGCGATCAATTACTCGGCAATAGAGTGCCCGACAGTATTGAAGATGTCTTCTCCATGGGCCTAAGCTTCGATCTTGAAAATGGCCTATATACCGGGCTGCGTCTACGCTATTTCGGCCCACGTAATTTAACTGAAAATACCACCGTACAATCCAAGTCGTCGTCAATGGTCAACGCGAATATCGGCTACCGCTTCAATACAGGCCTTGCATTCAGCTTAGAGATACTTAACCTAACGGATAGAAAAGGCGACGATATTACTTATTGGTACGCGTCACGTACGCAAGAAGAACGGGAGAATAATATTGAAGCGATTGAGGATTTTCATTCACACGCAATGATACCGCGTACTCTGCGCGGGACGATTAGCTATGAATTTTAATTCATATATTTAATCTTTTTTAAATAAAACAAATCGAAACATTTCTTTAGTTTATCTTGGAACAAGTCAGTAAGGGTGAGGACGAAACCTTGCCCTTACTGACTACCATTATTACCGGATATGAATACGGCTCCAGCTTCACTTCGAAAGCGCTACTAAGTCTTTAACTCGGTGACATGCCATAGCTCCCCACTTGGCCCCCACAAATAGAATACCGCACCCCAATGCTCTTGCGTTATCTCGCTATGCTTAACATCATCAAGGCTTGACACTAATTCGAACATCCCTTTGATATCAGTAACGATAAGCTGCATCATTAAACTCTTCGCAAGATTGTCGTTATCGTGGTTTTGAAGAAAAAAAGTGCACCCATCTCGCTCTAGAACAGTTAACTCTAAACCCGCGCTCTCCCCACTGAAGCCCAGTGATTTATAAAATGATACTGAAGTGCTGTAATCTTTAGACGGAACAAATGGCCTAATTTCACTAATTTTCAAGACGATTCCCCAGTTTTTAACCCTTGTTTAATTGCTTATTATTGCGCTGTTAGCCAAGCTCGCTAGCAACAAAATGGGTGGCACAGATTTTATTCCCCGACTAGCACTTAGGTTAACCACCTTTCAGACATTATTACACTCGCATAACGTTGACTAACAGGTATCACGCGGTCATCGGTCTGCGTTATTTTAAATTTTCCCATTAAATATTTTCGATGCTCAGAATATAAGATCTGGCCCGATTGCGCGCTACGCATTGCCTTACCATCTCCCGCTTGGGTTTCATGGCGCTTGGAGCCGTGCGTAAGTTGTAGTGCCGTGTGATAACCAGCTGAACTTTACGAGATCCGAACAACGGTCAGTTGTTCGACTTGAGAATATTTTTTATACGCCCTCGACAATCTAATCGATTTTTATAGATAGCAACTCTTTCCGAGTGTTCTCATTCATTTTCTCGATTGCATATCTAATGGTCGGTCGCGTCATCTTTTCAAAATTATTCCGAATATATTTAACAACACGACCCTCATACTGTAAAGAGCTTACTTTAAGTARCCAYCCGACACTTTTTTGAACAAATTCATCWTCATCAGTAATAAGAACRTCACAATTTTTAAAGACAAGATCTGCATCCAAATAGTATGTAGACTGACCAATTTTTCTTTTTATAAATTTCACCCAAACAACATTACTCGCTCGCCTACACCATGACACATCGGAATATGCCCAGCGCTGTGTTTCCTCAATCAAATGAGGTCGAGCCATGAAGAATTTGAAAATTGTTTTTATACACAAATCATCAACAAGAGACCAATTTGTTGCATAATTCTCTAGCCAAAATTCAAAACGTAATAATAAACCATCATCATAATTATTTTTTACAAACTTATTGATGAGCCCGAAAGCCACCAATACTTCTTCATTAAATTCAGATTTTAGTAAAATATATTCCGTTATAGAGAGCATTTCAATTGCAGTCAGTTCAGCGTATTCAGTTTGAAAGTCTCCTATTATTAATTTTATATCTGATGCCGTAGCGCCAATACAATTGATCCCCTGTGGAAAATAACGGCGGCTAGCTTCAGCCTTAGCAGGGGTACTGATATTTTCAAGGTCATTCTTTATTCGGTTTAAATATATTTCATGCTTCTTCATAAGATTACTATATAGCTACGGATAACACCGCCGCAGTAATGATAGGCACTTCACTTGCACAAAGTTCCTAGGCAAGCTCGGGCGTGCAGCTTGCCGGTATGGAATTACGGAATAGACCTTGCACGATGTACTCTAGAAAAGTGCAAACAGAGTCAAAACTGGTCGAAATTTACCCCTTATTTAACAACTTGTTAGGCTTTTTAACTCATATTGCTTCATTAAGAAGTCGTACAAAAAAAGTTCAGTTTGTTGCCATCAAGGTCGCGAAAGAATCCAGCATAAAACCCTTCACCTCGGGGTCCAGAAGCCCCCTCATCTTTTGCGCCAAGCTCTATAGCTTTTGAATACAAGGCATCTACCTGTTTTGGGCTATCCAAAGCAATTGCAATCATAACGCCATTACCAACAGTTGCACGGTTACCATCAAAAGGTTTGGTAATAGCAAAGCCTGGCTTATCCGAACCAGTAGACCATAATATAAATGACTCACCTTCCATTGTTCTCTTTGCACCAATCTCTGCAAACAAAGCATCGTAGAATTTCGCGCTGCTTTCTAAATCATTAGTACCTAAAGTTGTATATCCAATCATAATCATGGCTCAATTAGCTAGTAGGGCATAGAGACTACAACAGTACTGTTTGCTTGTACAGCTATTGAAAACAACATCACGGATGAAACCTACAGCATCATTAAGCATAAAGGGAGAAACCCTGACTTATCACGCTGAACTATTTGTTTTGGCCGTAAATGCATAAAAACCAAGATTTGCCCTTTTAAAGATGATATTCAACCTTGCCTCAGCATTTTTTATCCTCTGTTCAGGTTTTGTTAAGCTTAATAGCGTTAAGATGGCCTTTATAGGCTGGAAAAATTCCTGTGCTCCTTACTTAAAGGTAACAATTATGAATAACTTGACGAATCTATTCATTGCTTTAATTCTAATGAGTTCATCAATTAATCTATTCGCTGAACAGGTACAACACGATATAGAGCCATTCAGTAACGCCGAATTAGAGCAAATACTAGCGCCAATCGCGCTTTATCCCGATACCGTCTTATCGCATATATTAGTCGCGGCCACCTACCCCTTGGAAGTGATCCAGGCCGAGCGCTGGAGGACTAAAAACCCGGAATTGGAAGGCTCGGATGCTGTTGTGGCTGCTGATGACTACCAATGGGATCCAAGCGTAAAAGCATTAGCCGCTTTCCCTCAACTGTTAAAGCGCTTAAGTGAGAACATTGAATGGACTCAAAAACTCGGAGACGCATTTCTTCAAAATGAGTCGAAGCTGTTAGCAAGTGTGCAAACACTTCGCCAGAGAGCATATGAGGCCGGCAACCTTGATAGAATGGACAAAGTGTCGGTTACACATGAAGACAATGCCATCATCATCGAGCCCATCGAAGAACAAGTGGTTTACATTCCTTATTATGATACACGCGTGGTTTATGGCGCTTGGCATTGGGCTCACCACCCACCAGTTCACTGGGATTACCTAGGTCACTCATACCATCACTCATACCATCAAAAACCTTTTCATTGGGGGTCTAGCATCCATGTATCCTTTGGTTTCTTCTTTAGCTCATTTCATTGGCATGATCGTCATTTGGTAAGGATTCCACGCCATCATTATCGTCCACATCACTATTACAACCGCCATCAAATAGTTCGCCATGAGCACGCAAGACGTTGGTCTCATAATCCCGTTCATCGTCGCGGCGCATCTTACCGTAGTGTCACGGTAAGAAATCGCTTCAATAGCAACCGCGCAAGTCGTTCTGAAGTTAGAGCGCATAGAGTTAATCAACGAAGCTCTGTTTCTAGTAGAGAAAACAATGCTCGAACGAACAGAAGAGATATTCGAGATTCAAGGACTCGTCAAAACAATCACCGAATTGTAAAACCGAACCACATCAGAGAAGAACTGCGCAATAGCCGGGTCAGTATTAAAGACAGATTCAGAAACGACAATGCTGCCGCCAATTCAACTCGGCGCCAAAATAATTTTACACAAAGAAATCGCAACGAGGCGACGGATCGCCAACAACGACAACAGAGACAGACAGCTCCACAAAGACGAAGGAATACAGACTCAGGTAACCGCGCGACACACGCCAACACTTCTAGTCGTCGCTCATCCTTGAAAAATAGCACTTCCAGAAATAGCACTTCCAGAAAGAGCTCTTCTAGAAGTAGCTCCTCTAGAAACAGCTCTTCCACATCAAGTAGAAATACTCGCTCAGCAGTCCGAAACAATAGAAATCACTAGCCCTAACAAAGCGCCCTAGCCCTCGGGCTCGTCCGGAAGCCGTCAATACGCCCCACACCCTCTAAATTGATCTGCGAGAGTGTGGCGGATTCCCACAGTTGATTGTAAACTCCCCTTATGACTCCTTTGTTATTTAGGTATAAATCGTGAAACATTTCAACTGTATCTCTCTTATCGGCATGCCGGGCGCAGGTAAAACCACTTTGGGTGTGGGCTTGGCCGACAGCTTAGACTTGGAGTTTATTGATACCGACCAATTGATCGAAGCGAAAATAGACGACAGCCTGCAATCGTATCTCGACGCCCACGGTTACCTCGCTCTACGAACACTGGAGCAGTCGGTACTGTTGAGCTCTGATTTTAACAAGCAAGTCATCGCGACTGGCGGCAGCGTGGTTTATGGCGAGCAAGCCATGGCCTTATTGGCATCAAAAGGTCCGGTGGTATTTATTGATGTCAGCGAGGCTGTATTATTAAAACGCGTACACAACATTGATACTCGCGGTATTGCCAAAGCCCCCATGCAAACTTTTCATCAATTATTCGAAGAGCGACGCGCGCTTTATCGTCACTATGCGGATATCACCGTCATGACGGATGGCACCACAGCCGTACAGGCGCTTAAAGCATTACGCGGTGCCCTTATTTAATTAACCCTACCACCGCCACAAATTACCACGCTAAATTATTTTTCATAGTGATATCGGCAAGTGATAATAGTTAATTGATTATCATCCACCGCATAGACTAATCGATTAGTTTCATCGATACGCCTAGACCAAAAACCTACCAAATTTTCTTTTAGCGGCTCAGGTTTTCCGACCCCCTCGAATGGAGATCTCTGAGCATCTTGGATAAGCTTGTTAATACGCTTGAGCGTTTTCTTATCTTGTGTTTGCCAATACTGGTAATCCGACCAAGCCTCTTTAGTCCATGAAAGAATCTCAGTCATCAGTTAACCCATACTGCTGTGTCTTCCCGCTACGGTATTGCTGAATAGACTTTGAAATATGCGCCGCGTTGGCCGGACTCTTCAGCAGATGAACTGTTTCCATAAGGCCATTGAACTGATCTAAGGACATAACCACCGCATCTTCAGAATCCCTGCGCGTGATTACAGTATAATCAGCATCGCTAACCACCTGATCTAAAACGCTTTTTAGCCTATTTCGAGCATCGGAAAAGCTTATAATTCTCATAGTGGGCACCACCCTAACCGTACAATATATAGTACAAGTATAACTTGTACTATATATTGTGCAAGTACTCGATTCGTAAATTCACGCCTCTTGAAAAGTGTGTATCTGTGTGTATATACCTTACCTATGAATAGTAAAGGCATAATCAAACGGTTAAAAACTGAAGGCTGGGAAAAGGTCGGCGGTAAGGGCGACCACGAGAAGTTTAAGCATCCCGATAGCTGCCCACGTGATGGTGCCCCACCCGCGTAAGGATATACCCGTTGGCGCCCTACGCATATATACCGGCAAGCCGGTTGGGAGTGGTAGATGATAT
>NVXL01000191.1 GCA_002746115.1 Alteromonadaceae bacterium | reverse complement strand
GTCGTACTTTCCAAGTCCCAGTTCCCAAAACCGCCATCACCTAGAGCCGCTCTACAGCTCATGATTCACAAGGCCTCCAAACAATCGGTCAAAACCCAACCGCCACAAAAAGCGACACTGCACGATATATCACCCACAACAATTACTAACCTAAGCCATTAAAAAATATAAAATATCTCAACATCCCCAAAAATAAGGGACGCAAGTACCCACAACTCTGTACACATTTCAAACAACATCGCTCTTTGTTAAGCTACCCACACCACCAAAAACTTAACGCCATAACAATCTTAGACGCTATATCCGCCCCCGGCAACCATGAAGGACGCATTGTTCAACGACGACAACCAATCCCAACCACGCGCCACATCTCAAAAGCGACAACTTGACAGGCAGCAACTACAAAACCACTTGATGAAACAGACGACAAACTGAAATAATTACCCTCAAAAGCGCCCCCCGCCAAACCTATTTCAAACAATGTGGCGGTGCACTTGAGATTAGGTTCTCCACTAATAATAATTTGAACCTTAAGCCGCGAGCTTACGACTCACAGTAAAAGCATGCTCTATAACGGTAATCCCTACCTCGTTAACCATGCCAGCATGAAACAAAGCGCCTAAAACAAAGCCAATGAAACGAGCCTTATGAAAAAGAGCCTGATCACCGCCGCTATATCCCTTTACCTTCCGTGCATATCTTATGCAACGGTTGACGAGGGAGGGGAAACAGCCTACGGCGACCAACTCGCGTACTTAGAGCCGCCCAACATTGCCGGGTTTTACTCCCCAACAGATACCCTAAACTTACGTTTAAAAACCTCAAACACACAGCTACCCAAACTGTCCCTTGAATTGGATGGGATCGATGTCACGGCATTAATGACACACACCAAGACCCCAAACGCCCAAGAGCTACAGTACACACCCGCTCAGCGCCTAACATACGGCACCCATGAATTACGTTTGATGGAATATAAACCCGATGGCAGCGTAATTGAATGGGGCTATTGGGAKCTTGATGTACGTCACTCCKCCAAATTACGACAAGCRARCGCGCAGTCACAACTCGAYCTCACCATCAACCAGCGCATCACCAGCCACAGTTCGCCAGCAACACTTGAGCCCRCCGACAACTTTAGCGCACAGGGCGTGGGYCAGTTAAATGGTTTACTTGAGGGGGATAACTGGRCGATAGAGGCTAAGGGCAGTKTAGCGCTGGCGGACGATGCCMGTCAGTCGCTYACCGGGCGCGAAGCRGATATTCCCTACTTTACAATCAAMGCCAAACAGGGGCGTTATAGTGCCACGCTGGGGGATCACTCCGTATTTGAGGCAAGCCTGTTAAGCAACGGCTATCAACAGCGTGGTGTATCAGGCTCGGTGGCCTTGCCGGCTTTGGAATCGTCAGTCACATTGTTTAGCGTTGCAGCAAACCAGCGTGTCGGCATCGCGGGTGGGTCAGGCTTGAATGATTCCGACAATCGTTTAAACGGATTCCGCTGGCAGTATCAGCCATTACAAAGCCCCAACAGCGAAGTGTATGTCACCGCAAACTATATTGACGGCAAGGTGAGCCAGCCGGATCATGGCAGTGTGGACTTTAACGCAGCCCCTACCCCTTTAGTAAACAACGGCAATGCCTGGAGTTTATTAGTCGACGGCCAATTTATACAGCGTCAATTACGCCTGCGCTTAGAAAGCGCTAATACCGAATTCGATTTTGATGGCGAAAACACAGGCTTTAACGCGCAAAAGGATAATGCATGGTCCGCGCTTGCGGTGTACCAAGCACAACCCACTCAGACGACGAGCGCCAGTATTAATACCACCATTGGTGTTGAAGTTAAACAAATAGGCAGTTTTTATCACAGCATTGCCAACGGCCAATTACCTGCGGATAAAAAATTCCAGCGTGTATTTTTTAATGGCATTGCCGCCACGAAAAAAGGCGATTGGTCTTGGGATAGCGCCTTCAGCACCGAGACCAACAATCTAGATAAAAACCTCAGCTATGCCATAAGCGATATGTCCCAGTGGGCGCTAAGCGGTAATTACAATCCTTACGAGGCATTTAAAAAAGAGTCACCGTTTGCCTGGCTAGGATTGCCGAGTTATAGCTTGGCATTGCGTCGTGTCGTCCTAAACGATGAACACACACCAGTAGGCTTTATAGAAAATAACCTTAGCACCGAAACAATTCAGGCCAACGCCTTGTTTAGCCAGACTACGTCGAGTTGGTCGCTGGGCTTATCAGAAGATACGCTTACAGATAAGAGTGGCTGGCAACCCAACACCCGCATCCGAGCCTTGCAAGCTAACGCAACTAAACAATTTGGCGATAGATATTATTTGGCCCTCGCTTGGCAGTGGCAACAAACAGCTTACTTAAACGAGCAAAAAACCACACACAAGCAATTATTTTCACTGGATGCACAGGCGGAATTTATTCCAAAAAAATTAAACGCCAATATAAGTATTGGAACAAATCAAAATCGCGCCTCGAACGACCCATATTTTGCCGTGCGCGACCAGTCTAATTATGCCAACGCCAATTTAAGCTGGACGATCAGGCAGCCTAAGAATAACCGCGCAGGTTTAAATCTAAGCATGAGCATAAGTCACAACAAATACAAAGATAAGCGCTATGCGCTCAATAACACCAGTGGCTACCAAGCCTTTATTAAGCTAAGCACTAGCTTACCCTCCGCCTTTCCAGGAGAACAATAATGAATAAACACACTCAAGCACATTGGCGTGCCATTATTACAGCCCTAACCATTGTGTTAAGCACCTTAATTACGGCTCCAGCTTTAGCGCAACTTAGCGTGTGCTCAAACCCTTGTGTGGCAACACAGAGAATTATCCCCAATGCAGATGCCAATGTGGCACTGCGCTGGCGAGGCGAAGTAGCGCTGCGTGAAAGTAACGGTGGCGATGGCCTTACTATTACATCTAAGTCCGGCACGTTTATGATAGGCAACGCGACAAGTGGAACAGTGCTCGGTACGCATAGCACTCCCCTGCAACTTAATTTAGCCGCGCCGCCACGGGGCACGATTACTTCTGCGTTTACAATTAACGAAACACTTATCGTGCCTGCACGGGTGAGCGGTCGAGCACAATCGCTAGGCGCTAATCAACTTTTTTATGTGCGAGATTTCACCACCAAAGGCATAACATTGCGGGCAAGTTATATCATTCCGATAAGCCGCTTTGCCCCCAATGCTAGCGAATCCATTCAGCAAGGCGCAACGCAATCCGCCACCGCTTTGGGCTTGAATAGTATCGAGCTGCAGTTTAACACCGGTCAAAAAGTCGAAATTATTGCACGTCAACAAAGTTTAAAAGCAAAGGCCATTATTTACTTCGACCGTGCGGGGCGTTTTGATGCCGTGTGGGAAGTGGCAACGCCAGAAACCACCGTCGGCACACCGGTGTATAAATCGCTTAGCAGCGTGCGCCAACATTTCGCAGCGGGCAGGCAAACGGCTTTAGAAAGCCCTACGCTGCCTAGTAATGTTATTGGTATCCACCTGATACGCTTACGTGTCACCACTCCCGCTAGCGAACAATCGTTAACGCCTGCAACACTCCGTTACCAAGTGGTCGCAAAGGATAAACAGGCGATTGCACCGCGAAAATTAAATACGCTTAGTTTACGTTCCCCGGCAGCTGATGTGGTAGTGGATGACGATACCGATTTTAACTGGGACAAGATTAGCGGTGCAAAAGCTTATCAAATAGAATTATTTACCAGCGCCAACCCCGATACCTTACGCCCTTTAACTGGCGTGCAATTACCGCCAAAGACCACCAGCGCCAAGTTAACGGCAACGGTATTCAATCGCCTAATTTCGGGGAAAACCTATTACTGGCGTGTGGTAGCCTTCGATAATGACAGGCGCTTGTTGGCAGCAAGTGAATTACGAGCCTTAAAAACATCGCCTTAAAGAAAGTCGATAAAATAGAACAAGTAAATAAACAAAAAGAGAGATCTCGTATGGCAGGAGATGACGCACCGAACGACCAGCAACTTCTAACTGAGATTGCTAACGGCGACATGAATGCGGTAACAGTGTTTTACCAGCGCCATGAATCACGCGTTTACCGCTACGCAATGACCAAGGTGAGCGATAGCTCTGTCGCGTCGGATATTCTTAACGATGTCATGATGCAAGTATGGCGCTCAGCAGCCAAATTTGAGGGCCGTGCAAAAGTAACCACTTGGTTACTAGGTATTGCCCACAACAAAGTTGTGGATCATTGGCGAAAACTAGGTAAAAGAGAATACACCGAGTTAGATGAGAACATGGAAGACGATACTACCAGCGGCGTCAACCCCGCCCACGCTACGGAGGCTGCAAGTGATGGAAAGTTACTGCGCACCTGTTTAGCAAAACTAAAACCGGAGCACCGAGAGATTTTGCACTTGGTATTTTTTGAAGAGCTGGGTTACAGCGAAATAGCCAACATAATTGATGTACCTGAAGGCACAGTAAAATCCCGCGTGTTTCACGCGCGTAACCTAATGAAAAAACAATTGGCGAACGCCACGAGGGCGGCATGAATAAAGAATTAGATGATAAATTAGCGCTAATGGTAAATGGCCAGCTCGATGAGCAAGACACCATCGAACTAGAAACACAAATAGAAAGCGATTCCAAGCTCGCCGCTGAAGCGGACTTTTTAAAGGCCTTGCAAAGTGGAATTAAAAATCAAAGCGATACACCGCCCGGTGCAACTGGCTTGACTCGTTTGATGCGCGATATAGAAAGCGAGCAAGCACAGGTAAAGCCACAAGATAATGCGTCAGCAAGGCCCGCCCCGATAACGAAACAGACAATAAAAGTACAGGCCGCTGCCAACAGCAGCAATTTTTGGAAGCCAATATCCATTGCTGCCTGTTGCCTACTTGCAATGCAATCATTTTTTGTCATGCAAGACAACAATCACAACGATCCAAGCAGTGTCGTAACACTATCCGGTCATCAAGCTGCGGCAGGGCCTCAATTACAAGTGGTGTTTAGCGATACCGCCACCGCCGCACAAATACGCGAATCGTTATTAGGTATAAATGCAAATCTAGTAGGAGGCCCCGGCGCCTTGGGTATTTACACCGTGCAGCTCCCCCCTGGGTCAGATTTAGCGCAAGCTCAAATGGACTTGATAAATTTGCCTTTTATTGAAGAAGTGGAGGCAGTGGTAGAGGCGAATAGCCCATGAAGCTAGCCACTAAAAGTGCTTGCAGATTATTGTGTGCGGCTAGTATGCTTTCATGCCTCGCCTACGCAGACGATAAAACTGAAATAAACCCAGACAGCGTCGAGCGTACTGAAAGAGTGCGCACACTTTCTGCGCAATCCACCGAGCCGACCGCATCAACACAAGCACAAAGAAAACCAAATACTGCAGACGCGGTGAGCAAACCTAAGCCTCCACCTATTCGCCCCCCTCTTCGCCCAAAGAGACCTCCCAGCCCTATTACTGCCAACCTAATGACCAGCGCGGTACCGCCATTACCGCAAAAAATTGCGCCTTATTCTGGCAACCAAAACAACACCGATGACGAAGCCACCTTCGAGCCTAACGAATTAATGCTAATAAGCAATGATATGGACGAGGCTAAAAAATCGGCTAATTATTTAAACCGCTACGGCGCGCGGATTAAAATTCGCAGCGTATTAAGCGGTTTAGGTTTTGTGCTGAGCGTATTTCGTTTACCGCAAGACGCAGATACCCAAGCACTCATTCGCCAAATACAAATGGATTCCCCAAACCTACAAATGGATGTCAACCAGCGCTACCAATTACAAAGTGCCGGTCGCGAGAGCTCTAATCGTAAAATCTCAAGCCGTAAAAGCTATGGCGCGACCCTTATCCAATGGCCACAAACATTAAATTGTATTGCGCAGTCATCATTGCATCTCGGTGTAATAGATACACAGGTAAATACAACTCACCCGGCGTTGTTGGGCGCACAGGTAAAATCGCAAAGCTTTATTAAGGGTAAGCCTGCGAATGCTAAACACGGGACGGCGGTAGTCAGTATGTTGGTGGGAAATACGCAGGCGGGTTTTAGCGGTTTACTACCTAAGGCTAACATCAGTGCGGCAGGGGTTTTTCGTGCACGTGGTGATAAGGTAGAAGCCACCACCGGCTCACTGTTACTAGCGCTAAATTGGTTAGTGGAACAGCGCGTAAGTGTGATCAACCTAAGTTTAGGCGGCGAGCATAATCGAGTGTTGGAGCAGGCCATTACGCGTGTGCTTGCTAAAGATATTGAGATTGTAGCAGCGGCTGGCAATAGCGGCCCCGATGCCCCG
>NVXL01000029.1 GCA_002746115.1 Alteromonadaceae bacterium | reverse complement strand
GAAAACGTTTATTACTCAAAAATATTAAGCAGCTAAAAACTAGAGGTAAAGTAAGCCAAACTCAAATACATTTATACGAGCTTTAAGGTACAAGTATCGGCACTTGAGTTAACGCTAGAAGTATCTGAAACTAGATAATTACTAGGTAGGCCGGATACTTTCCGGACATCATTGATAATGGCAGATTCGGTAATCTGAACTTGATTTGCTATAGCGCCCTTCACAAAGCACTCCGATATAGACGCCGTTAGGGCGACACTAGGGACGGCCATCCCAAAAAACTTAGCCCCCGAACTAGTGGCGCAGACTAACAGCCCTGCACAAATGATTAAAGAACGACCTAAATATATACGCCTAAAGCAAGTAATCATAATAACCAGACCTTGAAGACTCTCAAATGTGAGTATCTCTGAAGCGTTAAGGTTACAGTACGTCATTTTAAATTCAAGCCTCCAAACGCACAAAAATCGTGAAAGCTAATACTTTTTTCGATTAATAAACTAATTAATCAATCAATTACCGTATGGTTGCCTTCCCTAATGCACTAAACTAGTCAAGACCCTAGAAATTAAGGTCTTAATGCGATATTGACATAAGCATTATTGCAATTAGAAATTAAAACAGAAGCCGCGACATTCATCTCTACCGGCGCTGTTTTATTGCAATATATTAAAGATGCGACAGCTAAAGTTACAACAGAAATTACAACAAAAAACCCCAACCTAATCATTCCAAATTTATTATCACTTCAGCTCAGAGGGAAACGCCATGCACAGACCCCCCTTATTGCACTTGCTCGCCGTATTATCATTACTAGTCACCGCTTGCTCCGGTAATGATGACGACAATAGCACCTCCGGTGTACTCGCTCCGGAACAAATAACCCACGTGGTATTTAGCCCAATTGCCAAACTCTACCCCCAACCTAACGACTTGATGTTTGCGGGGACTGCCGACGGAACATTCGTAGTTAATGACACTGGGACTAACCCCGTCACCACCGCTGTTAATGCTCTGGACGGAAACTCAGTAATAAGCCCTATCGATATTGCATTTTCAGGCAGCTTAGATGCATCACAAACACTGGACGGGCAAAGCTTTATCGCATTAAATGGTGCGATTATCCCCAACCCCGCGCAAAATATTTATTTATTACCATTGAGCTACCCTGGCGGCGACTCTCTCATACAAGCATCTGTCGACGGTACAGGTGTTGAAGTACCGACATTTGCCGACGCCATTCGCTACCAATCAGCCGTTGCAACAAGCGACATAGCGGTACTGGGCGAACTTGCCACACCTGCGATACGTATCGAGCTACTCAGCATGGATGGCGGCACTAATAATGTTATTCGTATACTGCCTTTAAAACCCTTACAGCCAAAAACCAAATATTTAATTGTTGTGGGCGCAATTGACGATGCTCAAGGCAATGCCGTCATGCCGTCAATCGCTTACGACTTTATGCGTGATCCAGAGTCCGATTTTAGTGACTTCGGCGCCAGTGCCGCCTCACTTGAAGGCGTACGAGGCGCAATTAACGGCTGGATTCAGCTTGCCAATGGTTATCATGGTTTTGCGCAAAGCGTTTTTCAAGCGGCTGGGCTCAGTAACTTGACTAGCGATACTCCCGAATTCACTCTCACCTTAACGTTCACGACTGGCGGCACCACTGACATACTGACTTACAACGCTGCGCCAGAACTGTTTTTCGAGAACTCTCAAATCATCACAGAAAAACAAGCGGCGATATCCCGATTAGTCTCAGGTATTTATAACCTTTCAGGCGATAACACTGCACTCGCAACTGACCCTCTCGGAGCCGCGATCAACAGTACGCTTAACGTATTACTTACGAGCGCCGCCGTACCAGGCACAAACTCACCTAACCCACTATTTAATCCAGAGATGGCTGCCGCTATTAACGCAGGTGCAGGCTACGCCGATCTTGCGAGCAGCCCAACAAGTGCCTATTTAATGCAGCGCGCTGCTGCGGAAGCCGCCATTGCGGTTAACAATAACGGTGGCGCGATAACAACCGCAGCTAGTTCAACAGTGCAAAGCATGCTCGACGGCGTCGCCGCACAGCTGGGGCTCCCAGCAATACCCCCTAGCGCAGTATTCCCGGTGGCAGCAGCGAGAGCTAACAGCTTCTATCGCGTTGACGACGCAGCAGACATTACGCCTTTACTCAGAGCTCCGGCAAAGGTTTACCAAGGGCAAATCAGCTTACCTCACTACCAAGTAACGCCGACGATTGAAAATAACGGCGCCGAGATCCTATCTGCACGCTGGCAAGCAGACGCCACCATCGGTTCATTAATTGATATCGGTGTCGGCAACGCTCCGGGCTCTACTCCACCATCTGAGAACATTACTTACCGCTACCCATTTCCCACCAAACAAGGTGACGTTACAGTTCCAGTACTTGCAGTAACGCCAAATGAAACAGTTTTAAACAGCCTAGGCTTCACGAAGCCTGCGCAAGGCTGGCCAGTAGTCATCTACGTTCACGCAATCACTTCAGAGCGCTCTAACGCCTTACCACTAGCGGACGCCATGGCCTTTGCCTGTGTGGCCACGGATGCAAGTGGCACCCCTGTAGGCCCTTCCGGTAATGACTGTTACGCCACTGTCGCTATTGACCAACCCTTACACGGCATTTCAGCCCACGGCAGCGAAGTCCCAGGCTTGAGCCCCGTATCAATCCCAGGAAGCCCTCCTAGTGCGAATATTGGCGATAACAGCCCTTCCACGTTGTTGACTGAACGTCATTTTAACTTCACCGCAAGCGAGGCGGATGGCGTAACACCAGTACCGATGAATTTTGACGCTGGCACAGGTGAATCTGGCAGCCTCTACATCAATTTATCGGATATGCAGACAGGGCGAGACAACCTTCGCCAGATGGTTCTCGACTTGCTTAACCTCAACGCCTCGCTTGGCTCAATGGATGTTGATGGCGATGGCACTCCAGATTTTGACACCAATCGTGTTTATTTGGTCGGCCACTCACTTGGAGCGATTGCAAGCATCCCGTTTATCTCGGTTAACAACCACCCAAGGGTACAAGCCAGCCAATTTAGTGACTTACCTATAATTAAAGCGGCTGTTGTGGTTAATGCCGGCGGTGCGCTACCCACGCTGTTAACAAATTCGCCGTCATTTTCTCTAACGATTCTAAGCTCTTTAGCTCAGGCAAGCACCTCCCTCAGCCAAGGGCGTAGTGGTTTAGAGAGTTACCTCGCCGCATTCCAAGCAACGCTCAACTCCATTGACGCTTTAGTTTTTGCTAGCAGCCTAAGTGACAAGAATGCTTCTACCGGAATTTTGCTAACGGAAGTCATTGGAGACGGCGGTATGTACCCCCGAGATCAAGTCATACCCAATGGCGCTGACACCCTATGGGGCTCAAGCTTAGGGCCGCTTCAACAAACCGCGAGCACCGGTTTTGTGATTGATGGGTTTAACGCGCCGCTAGCGGGAACTGAACCCTTAATTCAAGAATTTGGCGCGGTCTCAACGACTGAGATTCCCGCACAGAGCGATGGTGATGCGGAAGTTGTTGTTTCTAGGTTTACAGTCGGCACACACGAGACTGTGGTCTCGGGGGATAACCCTGCAGCCTTCTTGGAAATATTAAAGCAAACACTCGCATTATTTGATCAAGATGGCATAGTAAGCACTGATATGATCAACGACTCAAGTGTGCTTGCAGACTAAGCCGAACACTGACGCAAAAAACCCCGCCAACTACTAAAGCTGGCGGGGTTTTTTGGGTTTTCTATTCGCCTATTTAACTCACTAAACCTAATTCACGAGACTTAACTCACTAGACAACTATCAACTTAAACCACATCATCAATACCAATCAAGATACAGACATAAGTATTAACCGTGTGAATGTAAGCTATAAAGATCATCCATATAGCGCTGAGCCGCAGCATCCCAGGTAAACCTTGCCTCACCGGCAGCTTTACAGATTTCTTGCCAATGACTGCCATCATTCAGATAGAGGTAAAGTGCCTCCTCGAAAGTTGTTGTCATGAAATACGCTTGCTCATGAATATCCTTACCTTCAAATACAAAACCAGTACGAAGATTATCCACGGTATCGCGCAAGCCACCAACGGCATTCACTAAGCATGGCTGACCTGCACGCATAGCCAAAAGCTGACTAATACCACAAGGCTCAAACGAGCTTGGCATAAAGAATAAATCACCCGCACTATAAAGTGTTCTTGCCAACTGATCGGAGTAGCCGTTTAGAAAAACAAAGTTTTCATTATCAGCACAGACCTTGACTAAGTAAGCTTCTATTTTCGGGTCGCCACTTCCTAGCACCAACATCGTGCCATTAGTGCCAAGAACATCGAGAATATTCTGTAAGGCCGTTTTACCGTTAGGCATGACGACCTGCAGTAACCGCGCTTTTTGTTCGGTCAAGCGTCCGACAAAGGTGACGTTAAATCCGGTACTTGCCGTTTTTAACCAATGATTAATACGCTTTTCAGCCAACCAATGTGCACTCGCCAATACTACTGAAGCACCGGCCCATTTAACGACACTATCATGCATTAACTGAGCAATATCTTTAGGTTTTTTTAGTACGGCTGGCATTTTTTTAGGGTATTCACAACCATTGAGGATGCCAATCACCTCACCGTAATTACTTCGCTCACGCAAATCATTTTCCAAACCTTCGCCACCGTAAATACCTAGATTGTACTGGCTAGGGTTCACTACTTCTCGGGCATAACTTGGCGAGACAGTATGCACCCGGTTGGAGAGCAATATACCGGCGCGCATCGGGTTTACGCAATCAAGGAACCTGGGATCCTGAATTTTATCAATACTATAATGTAAGTCAGGGTACCAAGAGGTAAACGATGATATATCGCCTCGAAACGGGCGTATGCCCTGCAAAGCTAGATTGTGGATACTAAATACGATATGTAAATCTTTAAAGCTTCGGAATTCAAAACCGAAACGCAATAAAATCACTAAAAATGCTGTATGCCAATCATGGCAGTGCAGCACGTCTGGTGCAGGCAAGGCTCCGATCACTAGAGCTTGTGCAACACAAGCCGAGAAAAAAGCAAACTTTGTGGCGTCAGTTGCAAACGGACGACCATCGGGATCATTACAATAAACCGTTTCACCCTCTGGGGAAAACTTTGGGTGGTGGAGAATATATTGAGCGCCATACTTTGGATCAAGGTGTACCCGAAAGAGTTCAACCATGTGACTCTCACCAGCAAATTGCACATTAAATTGACGGATCAACTCAATGTGCTCCATTCGTCGAAGAAAGCCATACGACGGGAGTACTACCGTTACGTCGGCACCTTTCGACTGCAAGGCACTGGGTAGATCGCGAATCACATCACCAACTCCGCCAACCTTAGCTCCCGGAAGTGCGTCGTTCTCCGCCGCCACCATTAATATTTTTTTGTTACCACTCATGAAAAATCTCTACGTTTCCTACGCTACAGCTCAAAAGCCAATTCATTTTTTGTCATTCACTACAATTAGACTACTTCTCACCTACTAATACTACCCACCAATAATACCCGCCAATGCTACTAGCAAGTATCACTCACAAGTAGCACTGCAGTACTACTTGTGTCTAGGTAAGCCTTAAACCGTATTCTCGCGCTGGGACAGCATTTCTCGTGTCACGAGTACCACACCTTTTTTAGTGACTCGGAAGCCTCTGGCGCGGTCATGCTCATGATCATAACCGATCACCATGCCTTCCGGAATTTTACATTGGCTGTCAATAATCACGCGCTTAAGCTTCGCGTGACGATGAACTTCCACATCAGGTAACAATAACGATTCGTGAATGTCTGTATATGAATGAACGCGTACATTAGAAAACAACAATGAACGATTAATTTTACCGCCTGAGATAATACAGCCACCAGAGACCATCGAGTCGACCGCGAAACCACGTCGATCGTCGTCATTAAAAACGAATTTGGCTGGTGGAAGTTGTTTTTGGAAGGTCCAAATGGGCCAACTCTCATCATAAATATTCAGCGAGGGCTCAGGTGAGATCAATTCCATATTGGCCTCCCAGTACGAGTCCAAGGTACCCACATCACGCCAGTAGCTCGCTTTCTCGGTATCATGGTCGCGGAATCGACATGCATAAACGTCCTTGGATTTAATCACCTCAGGGATGATATTTTTACCAAAGTCGTGCTCGGAATCCGGATTCGCCGCATCTTTTTTGAGTAATTCAAAAAGATAATCAGTATTGAATACGTAATTACCCATAGACGCCAAGGTGTGGCCGGGCATGTCAGCAAGCTCGGTCGGATTAGCTGGTTTTTCATCAAAGCGTTGAATACGATTTTCATCATCAACGGTTAATACGCCGAACGCACCCGCCGCCTCATCGATTGGCACCTCAATGCATGACACGGTCAAATTGGCGCCGCTCTCAACATGCTGCGCAAGCATTGAACCGTAATCCATTTGATAAATATGATCACCAGACAAAACTAAAACGTATTTAGGTTTTTGCTCCGCGATAATATCGATGTTTTGATAAATCGCATCTGCCGTGCCCTGATACCAATTTGGCGAATAGCGTTGAGACGCAGGAAGGATATCTACGTACTCACCTAATTCATTTTTAAAATGACTCCAGCCATGCATAACATGACGAATCAGTGAGTGCGCTTTGTATTGCGTTAAGATACCGACACGACGAATGCCGGAGTTAATGCAATTGGATAGCGGGAAATCGATAATGCGGAACTTTCCACCAAAGTGTAGCGCGGGCTTGGCGCGCCAATCTGTTAGTTCATGTAAACGACTACCTCTGCCGCCAGCAAGAACCAGTGCCACAGTGTCGCGAGTTAACCGACTTACAAACCGCGAGTTTGGATCAAGCATACTTTTCTCCTAAGTAAATTCAATGAGATTGGGTTAGCGCGCTTACTTAACCTTCAAGCGCCAAATATCTTTTGCGTATTCGCGAATAGTACGATCACTTGAAAAGTGTCCACTGCATGCCGTATTTAATATACTTGAGCGTAACCACTTGTCTTTATCTTGATATAGATTAATTGCTTTCTCTTGTGCATCAACATAGCTACGAAAATCTGCAGCCACCATCCAGGGGTCGTTTCGATTGCGAATAGTACGAATAATCGGTTCGAAAATACCTGGCTCAAACATGCTGAAATGACCGCATTCGATCAAATTCATCACCCGGTTCAGATCCTCATCAGCAGCAATAATACTATTAGGATCGTTATAAGCACGGAACTGAGGAATATCTTCGACCTTCAAACCAAACAAGAAGAAATTCTCTTCGCCGACGGCATCGAGTATCTCGATGTTAGCCCCATCATAAGTACCAATGGTCACGGCGCCATTCATCATGAACTTCATATTGCCAGTGCCGGAGGCTTCTTTACCCGCGGTCGATATCTGTTCGGATAGATCAGTAGCAGGACAGATCACTTCCATCGAAGTCACGCGGTAATTCGGGAAGAAGACCAAACGTAGCTTCTCAGCAACTTTCGCATCACTATTAACCACGTGGGCAACGTTGCTAGTCAGCTTGATAATCAACTTAGCTAAGGCATAACCTGGCGCGGCTTTCCCGCCCAACAAAACACAGCGTGGAAGTACGTCTTCCGCCTCACCTCTAACAATACGATCATACAAATGCACAACATGTAACACGTTAAGTAGCTGACGTTTATATTCGTGTATACGCTTAACCTGTACATCAAACATGAACTCAGTATCAAAATCGACACCGCACTGATCTTTTACCAAGGTAG
Organism: Alteromonadaceae bacterium; assembly: GCA_002746115.1. Classification (GTDB taxonomy): domain Bacteria; phylum Pseudomonadota; class Gammaproteobacteria; order Pseudomonadales; family Cellvibrionaceae. The sequence continues at coordinate 40,247 of NVXL01000029.1, read as the reverse complement.
CTAAGCGTGCTTTGTTGTTTTGCTTAACTTTGTGCCAATCCTTACGGAAACTCTTATTATCGACATATTTTTTAAGGCCCTTTAATTTGTCTAGGTTTGTCACCCACTTATCACCAATCGCATCGGTGATCAAATTATCCAGTCCTTTATTGCAGTGTGAAAGCCAGCGGCGTGGTGTAACGCCATTTGTCTTGTTGTTAAACTTCTCAGGCCACAATTCATAGAAATCTTTAAACAAGCCTGTTGTCAATAACTGCGAATGCAATGCTGCAACGCCGTTAACCGAAAAGCTACCCACGATAGCCAAATAAGCCATGCGTACGTGCGGTTCATGACCCTCTTCAATAATCGACATACGCGCCTGACGCTCAGTATCACCTGGCCAGCACTGAGCCAATTCTTGTAAAAATCGACTGTTTATTTCGTAAATAATATCCAGCAAGCGTGGTAGTAATTGTTTTACGAGCCTTACTGACCACTTCTCTAGGGCTTCGGGCAGTAAGGTGTGGTTGGTATAAGCCATGGTGCGACGTGTAATCGTCCATGCAGATTCCCACGTCACGCCGTGCTCATCCATTAACAAGCGCATCAGCTCAGCTACTGCGAGTGTTGGGTGAGTGTCGTTTAACTGGAAGCAGTGGTATTCATCAAAGTTGCTAAATTCATTACCGTGACGACTCACCCAATCCGCAATCACGTCTTGCAAGCTGGCAGAGGCTAAGAAATACTGCTGACGTAAGCGCAGCTCTTTACCGTTCTCGCTGGCATCGTTCGGGTACAAGACCATCGTAATTTGTTCGGCGAGGTTTTTCTGCGCAACGGCATAGGAATAGTCACCTGCGTTGAAATCTTCCAGATTAAATTCATCAGTCGCAGCGGCTTTCCACAAACGTAAGGTATTCACGACATCATTTTTATAGCCGGGAATAGGCATATCATAAGGGACGGCTAGTACATCCTGAGAATCAACCCAACGCGCACTTGGCTCCCCTTTGTCATTCGTATAAAATTCAGAGCGGCCATAAAACTTAACACGCTTAGTTTCACTAGGGCGTTCGATTTCCCAAGGGTTACCATCACGTAACCAATGGTCAGGTTGCTCGACCTGCCAACCTTTCGAGAAACTCTGATGAAACATTCCGTACTCGTAGCGAATACCGTAACCTGTAACGGGCAAACCCAAGGTCGCACAGCTGTCCATAAAGCATGCGGCTAATCGCCCCAAACCGCCGTTGCCTAAACCAGCATCTCTCTCGTTATCCTCGATTTCTTCGTAGGCACACGAGAATTCAGACAAAGCGCCACGCACAGATTCATCGAGATCTAGATTAAGCACGGCATTATTAAGGCTACGACCAAGCAAGAACTCAAGCGACATATAGAGCACGCGCTTAGGATTCTCTTTAATCTCTCTTTCATGGGTACGACGCCACCGCTCCATCACACGATCGCGAATGGTTAATGACAAGGCATGAAGCATGTCACCGTCAAGCACCTCGGTATCAGAGCGACCCAAGGTGTAGTTAAAATGTCTCCTGAGGTCAGAAGTTACATCAGTTAATTTGTTAGACAAGACAGGCTTTTTAATTCGTGAACTCATAAATTTCACTCACTTTTAGAACGATTAAAATACAGCAGTTAACAGACGTAGAGACTTTGCGGGTAGATCAAGTTTTGCGCTATTCATCACCTCTTTTTTGACAGGACTGCCATCGGTAATGACAGTATCAAGTAAGCAGTGCCAACACTTAACTTTTGGGTATTGGGGAAGGCTAAACGATTGCTCTTCGGCACTTGCGTTAAATATGATTAATAGTAAGCTTTTTTCTTTTTCTAAATCATCAAAAAAAACATTATTTTCGAGCGCCCAACCAACAGTATGCAAATGCTGGTCCTCCCACTGTTCGTCGCGCATCTCACTGCCATCTAGACCATACCACCGAACACTACAATTGTTTTTATCGTCAGCTTCTTCAGAGCGGTGAATATAATTGTCAGCGGTTAACAAGGTATATTCGCGACGAATTGAAAGCACTAGTTTAGTAAACGCTTGCAGCTGGGTGTTCTCTTCATTAATACCTTGCCAATCCAACCAGTTGTATTCGTTGTCTTGACAGTAGGCATTATTATTGCCTTTTTGCGTTTTGCCAAATTCGTCGCCTGCGAGCAACATTGGTGTGCCTTGTGATAAAAAGCAGGTAGCAATAAAATTTCTTTTTTGACGTGCACGTAAGGCTAGTATTTGGGGGTTCTTAGTCTCGCCTTCTTCGCCGTAATTATCACTAAAATTTGCGTGGTGACCGTCGTTGTTATTTTCTTTATTGGCAAAATTGTTACGCTCTTTGTAGCCGACAATATCGGCTAAGGTAAAACCGTCATGACTTGTAACAAAGTTAATCGTTGCCGAAGGCGATCGACCTGAGTGTTCGAAAATATCGCTAGAGCCATGAATTCTGCGTGCAAATTCAGGTAAAAGACCAGCATCTCCACGCCAAAAACGTCGCACAGTATCCCGATAACGATCATTCCACTCGCCCCAGCCCGAAGGGTAAGCACCTAGTTGGTAGCCCCCTGGGCCGATATCCCAAGGCTCAGCGATCATTTTACACGGAGCTAATACTGGGTCTTGCTTTATCGCATCAAAGAACCCTGAGCCAGCGTCAAAGCCATGTGCTTCACGACCAAGTACGGTGGCAAGGTCAAAGCGAAAACCGTCCACGCCCATGTTGTGTGCCCAATAGCGCAAACTATCCATAACCATTTGCAGCACACGAGGGTGACGGATATTAACGGTATTACCACAGCCTGTATCGTTAGCGTAATAGCGAGGGTCGTCAGCATCTAACACGTAGTAGGATGCGTTATCGATCCCCCTGAACGACATAGTCGGGCCAAGGTGATTGCCCTCACCTGTATGGTTGTAGACAACATCTAAAATGACTTCCATGCCCGCCCGATGAACAGCATCCACCATTTTACGAAATTCCAAACGGTCGTCACTGCTCATATAACCGGTATGTGGCGCAAAAAATTGGCACGTGTTATACCCCCAATAATTTGTGAGCCCATGCGCCGTTAAAAACTGCTCATCAATAAAAGCTTGTACCGGTAAGAGTTCAATGGACGTAACGCCCAAGCCCTTAAGGTAATCAAGAACGTCCGGATGGGCTAAGCCACTAAAGGTGCCACGCTGACTCGCGGGCACGCGCAAATTCAGCTGCGTGAGCCCTTTAACGTGGGTTTCATAGAGAACAGTTTTGTTCCAGGGTACATGGGGACGAGGTACACATTTTTTTGCTGAAGACTCAAATGCGAGATCGTCAACCACAACGCATTTCGGAACTTCTTTGGAATTATCGCGGGTATCAATTATAAGGTCTTGATCGGCATGCTCTTGGTTATAGCCAAACATTAATGGTGACCACCGAAACATACCGTCGAGTTTCTTAGCGTAAGGGTCAAGCAGTAATTTGTGGTGGTTAAAACGATGGCCTTTCTGAGGTTCATAAGGCCCGTAAACCCGATAACCGTATAAAGTTCCTGGTTGCAGACCTTTAATATAAACGTGCCAGATATCGTCACTACGCGCAAGCAGCCTCACACGCCGAATTTCGTTAAGGCCATATTTATCGTATAGACACAACTCAATCTTTTCAGCATTTGCTGAAAAGATTGCAAAGTTTACTCCGTTACTATCGTAAGTAGCGCCTAATGGGTACGGTAATCCGGAACCGAGTTTGTATTTATTAAACACGTTTATTCCTGCAATTCAAACACTAACGTTGCTAAAGAGGGAAGCGTAATTTCGATGGAGTGTTCACGATAATGCCAAGGAAATTCCTGCGACTCGACACCACCACCGTTACCCGAATTAGCTCCGCCGTATATCTTGCTATCGGTATTTAATCGCTCTACGTAAAAGCCCGGCTTGTTCACGCCAATGCGATAGGATTCGCGGTGAACCGGGGTAAAGTTGCACACAAAAATCAAAAATTTACCCGTGGACTTTTGTTTACGGACGAAGGCAAAGACAGAGTTATGACGATCATCTGCCTCGATCCATTCAAAACCCGACTCTTCTGTATCATTTTCATACATTTGAGGTGAAGAGCAATAAAGACCGTTCAGGTCTTTCACCAAGTTTTTAACGCCTTGATGTTCGCCGATTTCCAGCTGATGCCAGCTTAAGCTTTGGTCGTGATCCCACTCAACACCTTGAGCAAATTCGCATCCCATAAATAGTAATTTTTTACCTGGATGCCCCCACATAAAACCGTAATAAGCACGCAGATTAGCAAATTTTTGCGCGCCATCACCTGGCATACGATCTAAAATGGAGCCTTTACCATGTACGACTTCATCATGGCTAAGCGGCAAAATGAAATTTTCACTAAAGGCGTAGTAAAGGCTAAACGTCATATCATGATGATGGTACTGGCGATGAACTGGTTCTTTTTTCATGTACTCTAGGCTGTCATTCATCCAACCCATGTTCCATTTAAAACCAAAACCTAAACCGCCATAATTTGTCGGTTTAGAAACGCCAGGCCAAGACGTCGATTCTTCAGCAATCATCAACGCACTAGGGAAACATTTGTAAACACGTTCATTAACCTTGCGGATAAAATCAATCGCTTCAAGGTTTTCGCGACCACCGTGAATATTCGGCACCCACTCCCCTTCTTCACGACTGTAATCCAAGTAAAGCATCGAAGCAACCGCGTCAACGCGCAAGCCATCAATATGGTACTCATCAAACCAGAAAAGCGCGTTAGCCATTAAAAAATTGGAAACTTCGTTACGCCCGTAGTTATATATAAACGTGTTCCAATCTGGATGAAAACCTTGCCTAGAATCTGCATGCTCATACAAAGGCGTACCATCAAACCAACCCAAGCCATGCGCGTCGGTCGGAAAATGACCTGGCACCCAATCAATCAATACGGATACGCCTCCCTGATGGCAAAGGTCAACAAAATACTTAAAATCATCTGGCGCGCCGAAACGGCTGGTCGGTGCATACAGCCCAACAGGTTGGTAGCCCCATGAGCCATCAAACGGGAATTCGCTGACTGGCATCAATTGGATATGAGTAAACCCCATATCTTTAACATATTCAACAAGCTCAACTGCGAGTTCGCGATAACCCAAAAAGCGGTTTTCTTCCTCAACAATACGACGCCAAGAACCGAGATGCACTTCATAAATTGAAATGGGCTTTTCACGCTTCGCCGATTCATGACGATTATCTAACCAAGAGCTATCATTCCACTCATAATTATTACGCCTGAAAACTACCGACGCTTGAGCGGGACGAAGTTCTGCGCAAAAACCTAAGGGATCTGTTTTATGGGGTAAAAGCGTCCCATCACGTGACATCAATTCAAATTTATATAACGCCCCTTCGGTGACACCCGGAATAAACAACTCCCAAACACCACTCGGAATCAACTTACGCATCATATGCTTTCGCCCGTCCCAGAAGTTGAAATCTCCAACTACCGAAACCCGCTTCGCATTGGGCGCCCACATAGAAAACCGAACACCACTGACGCCGTCTATATCACAAAGTTGTGCGCCTAAAAGATCATAAAGTTTTTCGTGGTTTCCTTCACCAAACAAAAATAAATCTTGCTCGCCGATTGTCGAAGGAAAGCGGTAAGCGTCTTCAATAATCTGAGGTTCGCCGTCATACCACACTTTGAAAAGATATTTATCCAGCATCGGCAGAGAGAGAACCGCGCTAAACAAACCCTCATCATGCAATTTGCTCATCTGAGCAAGCGTTTGACGGTTGGTATAATCTATAATTTCAACCTTTTCTGCGGTTGGAAGAAATACACGAATAGCGTAATTACTCTCGTCAATTTGGTGCTTCCCGAGCAATGCAAAAACATCGTCACAATCTGCATTAACTATTGACGCAATGGCATCACTTGAAATTTGATCCATAAGATTTACATCGCCTCGACTAAAATTTATCTATTTTATTCTTTCGTTCCCGGTCGACGTTTCTAAGTACATCACCGATAACACTGTTGGAGAAAATATCTTGTACTGTTGCTGAAAGCTTTCGCTGCCAATTCGGGTGTTCCCTAAAAGTACCCGGAACATTAACAGGATCATCCATCAATAATATATCTTCGAGCTGGATAACAAATATCTTCGATGCGCTACGGCTCGTGAACTGCAGTATAGCCGCAACAAGTGGCATATCTGCTGATTCGTCAACAGACTTACCATGCCAAGAGCTTGGGTAAAGGCCCTCCGCATACAGCAAGCTCATAAGATTTTCTTTTTCCTTACGCCGCTGATCACATACATGCGAATAAGCCACCCCTTGCTCAAGGAGGCTCAATTTATCTCTTAAAGCCAAGTCAGTACAATTCCACCAACTTACAAGCGTCGGAACGTCGTGGTTATTGACCATCGCAAATGCATGTGGTGCATAGTCGCGAGGCTGCTTGAAAACGCTATCGGACTCTTTTTCGAAATAAAACACTTTRTKAMTSRMTRTTTTMKYTTGCCCTAATGCTTCTCGAAATTCATCCGGCACAACGCCAAGATCCTCTCCAATGACAACGCATTGATTAAGATGACTCTCAAGTTTCAGCAAACCGAGCATTTCTTTAAATGGATAGTAAACATAGCCACCATGATCCGCGGTATGACCTGGTGGGCACCACCAGAGCCTCATAAGGCTCATCGCATGATCTATACGCAACGCACCGCAATTACGCATATTAGAACGAAGCAGTCCTATATAGTGCGCAAAGCCTGTTTTAACGAGCTTTATAGGGGAGAGCGGTGGTACTCCCCAATTCTGCCCTATTTGAGCTAGTGGGTCTGGCGGAGCGCCTACCGACGCGTTCCGGCAAAACAACGCAGTATTGGATGAAACTTCGCACCCACCACCATCGGCACCCACAGCGAGATCCCGAATCAGTCCGACCTTCATACCAAGCTCACGGCTGAGATTTTGGCATTCCGAGAGCTGCTCTTCTGCAATCCATTGTAAATAACAATGAAACAGTAAGCTCGCGTGGCCACTTTCGTGATCCAAACCAGCTTTAGGTATAACGATTAAATTAACAGCCACGTCTTTCGACGGGTCGACAATGTATTTCGCGCCAAACCAACGCTGAAGCTTTGCTTCATATGTGGCGAAAGCAAGTAAGCTTGTACCTGTACGCTCTATCCACTGTAAAAAACTTTGCCCGCGCGGTGTGCTCTGAGTGAGCTCTTCGTCCGCAAAGGCACGAAACATTTTTTCCAGTACGGGATATTTGACATCCCGAACACCGGCATAATCGACCATAGTCGATTCGGAAAGCTGTTTTCGCAGCGCTTCGGATTTTGGGTCAAGCATCTCTGCTTTATACTCGCGAACAGCGCTGACACTAATATATAGCGGCGAGAGATAACGACGATCTGACGGGCTGTAAGGACTAAAGCTATGGGAAAGCTCAGTCGATAAAGCATGTAGCGGATTGAGGCCAATAACATCAGCACCAAGGTTCGCAGCACCGCGAAGCAAGTCCTGCAAATCCCCAAAATCACCAATACCCCAGCTACGCTCAGACTTTAACGTGTAGAGTTGGATAATAGAACCCCAAACACGTTCATTAAATTCTGACCAAGCAGGCTGATATGCAGTGTGTGGCGTTACTGCGAGTTCAACCTCACTAGAGCGCCCTTCAGAGCTCAGCTTAACTTGATAATATTGCGGGCTAAGCGGTAAGAGATTAAGCGTCTTACCGAAATGCCTAAGCCCTAACTCGTCAACGTATTCGCCCGCTCCGCTATCGGAAAGCTCGGAAGGTTTAAACTCCCCCTCCCCTACCGATATCCCAGTATTATCTACCACATTCCAAGAGAATATTTTATTGAGATCGGCCTCAGTAATTTTTAAAGTTAGAGACACCTTATCGTCTTCACTAACAACCGTTAGTGGATCCAACCAAGAATCCCATAGATCATGACCTAGCTGCTTAAGGCCAAGAAGAATTGCATCCTCACTAGATAAATCAACACCCATTGCTTCGAGCAAACTACGGCGGTTAGATTCGGATACATGGACGTGTTCGCCCCGATAATTGAAATAATTTGCAGCTATACCGTGCCAAGAAAAGAGACGTTCCAAGTTTTTCATACATGAGACTCTTTAACGCGACCGCATTGAAATGTGACACCAAAAGATAACGAATGCAGTTTTAATAAAAATAAGCCTAACTTATTAAGCAATTAAAAACCAACGAGACTAAACAATTGGAAACATATATTCTAGATCATAAATTTTCTAAATGTCATAGAGTTAGCCGTTTTTCTCGAGATTGTTTAGTTTTATCGATATAAAACCGAAAAACCTATCGAAATAGAATAATTGTAAGCAAATACACCATCATCTACCAACTCCGTACTTACAAGCCAGCTAAAACCGATCAAGAAGCTTGAACAGCACCGAAATGAGGCTAAAATTTCGGACGAAAAAAAACCGGCATATGCCGGCTTCTAAATACTATATCAAAATACTGAACTTAATCGTCTTGCGCTTCGCTCTGCTCAGCGTCATCAACGATTGGTTCGGGGCGATCAACCAACTCTACGTAAGCCATCGGCGCTTTATCACCCGTACGGTAGCCGCATTTCATGATGCGAAGATAACCACCTGGACGGCCTTCGTAACGAGCACCTAACTCATTAAAAAGCTTGCCTACAGCAGTTTTGCTACGTAAGCGACTAAAAGCTAAACGGCGATTTGCAACGCTGTCGACCTTTGAAAGCGTGATTAGAGGCTCGGCATAACGACGAAGCTCTTTTGCCTTTGGCAGTGTAGTTTTGATTAGCTCATGCTCTACAAGAGAAGCCACCATATTACTAAACATGGCTTTACGATGTGAGCTATTGCGATTTAATTGACGTCCACTATGACGATGACGCATGGCACTTTACCCTTTTTAACGAATGCTATCACAGCATGTCGGTTCATAGTAACCGCGAATATCCAACAGCTACTTTAATTTGTTAACAATGACTGATCAGTCGCTTTTTAAACTAGCTGGCGGCCAGTTCTCTAAACGCATACCCAACGACAAGCCCCGAGAAGCAAGTACATCTTTGATTTCAGTTAAAGACTTCTTACCAAGGTTAGGAGTTTTTAACAACTCAACCTCAGTACGCTGAATGAGATCACCGATATAGTAAATATTCTCAGCTTTCAAACAGTTCGCAGAGCGAACTGTCAGCTCAAGGTCATCAACAGGACGAAGTAAGATTGGATCGATCTGATCTTCTTTCTGCTCTGGTTCCGCTTCGCGCTCACCTTCGAGGTCAACGAATACTGCCATTTGGTGCTGCAATATCGTTGCTGCTCTGCGGATAGCTTCTTCTGGATCTATAGTGCCGTTGGTCTCGACATCAAGAACCAATTTATCAAGATCCGTACGCTGCTCCACACGAGCACTCTCAACTGAGTACGCAAGCTTATGAACAGGRCTATAAGAAGCGTCTAAACGCAAACGACCAATAGCACGRGTCTGCTCTTCTTCGGAAGCGCGCGCATCAACTGGTTGATAGCCCCGCCCACGAGTAACAGTAAGCTTCATGCTGATCGATACGTCACCACTAATGTTAGCAATAACTAACTCAGGGTTGGCGATCTCGACATCATGATCAAGCTGTATATCACCTGCGGTGACAGCTCCTTGACCTTGCTTGGTCAAATTCAAGACCGTCTTGTCTTTACCATGCATAACAATAGCAACGTTTTTGAGATTGAGGAGAATCTCAATCACATCTTCCTGAACACCTTCAATSGYGCTRTATTCRTGTWRMACACCKTCRATTTCYACTTCWGTAATKGCRCARCCAGGYATMGAKGACARCAAAATACGACGMAGSGCRTTACCTAAAGTATGKCCGAAWCCWCGCTCTAGAGGCTCCAATACGACTTTGGCTCGCGTCTTGCTAATCTCCGTAACGTCGATATGACGCGGAGTCAAAAAATCATTTACAGCAAATTGCATAAATGCACCCACCACTGAGGTTGTTAACGAGTTGACTAAGAATTATCACAACCTTAACAAGTAAGGTTGTCTCGAATTACTTGGAGTAAAGTTCGACGATAAGATTCTCGTTGATTTCCGACGGCAGATCAGCGCGATCTGGAATGCGCTTAAATGTACCTTCCTTTTTATCGGTATTCACATCAACCCACTCCACTTCGCTACGCTGAGCAGCTAAGCCCAAAGCACTTTGAATACGTAGCTGATTCTTCGACTTTTCACGTATAGCAACAACGTCACCAGCAGCGATAGAGAACGAAGGAATATTAACCACTGCGCCGTTTACCAGGATAGACTTATGAGAAACCAGCTGACGTGATTCAGATCGAGTAGACCCGAAACCCATGCGGTACACAACATTATCCAAGCGACACTCAAGTAATTGCAACAAGGTTTCGCCTGTAGCTCCCTTGATACGCGCGGCTTTTTTGTAGTAGCTGCGGAATTGTTTTTCTAGCACGCCATATAAACGACGAACTTTTTGTTTTTCACGTAACTGAATACCATAATCGGATAACCGACCACGTCGCTGACCTTGTTGGCCTGGCTGAGTATCAGCTTTACATTTTGACTCTAACGCGCGAACACCACTTTTAAGAAAAAGGTCAGTGCCTTCGCGGCGAGATAGTTTACAAGTTGGACCTAAATAACGAGCCATTTCTTACCTCCCCCTTATACCCGACGTTTTTTCGGTGGTCGACAGCCATTATGTGGTACTGGCGTTACGTCGGTGATATTTGTAATGTTGTAGCCAACATTATTAAGCGCGCGAACGGCCGACTCTCGGCCTGGTCCCGGTCCTTTAACTTCTACATCAAGGTTTTTCAGGCCGTAGTCTTGTGCGGCCTGACCTGCACGCTCTGCAGCAACCTGTGCGGCGAAAGGGGTACTCTTACGAGACCCTCGAAAGCCGGAACCGCCCGCGGTAGCCCATGATAAGGCGTTACCTTGACGATCAGTAATAGTCACAATAGTGTTATTAAACGATGCGTGGATATGTGCAACACCATCGACAACAGTCTTTTTAACTTTCTTTTTTGTCGTAGATTTACCTGGCTTAGCCATAGTATGATCTTCCTAAACTTAAATAGTGAATAAACGCGATTAACTACTTCTTAATTGGCTTTCGCGGCCCTTTGCGGGTTCGTGCATTCGTTTTAGAACGCTGTCCTCTGACGGGTAAATTCCGTCGATGACGAATTCCGCGATAAGCACCAAGATCCATAAGACGCTTAATATTCATTGAAACCTCACGTCGCAAATCACCTTCGACAGATTCTTTAGCAACTTCAGTTCTGATTAGGTCGATCTGGGCTTCAGTCAACTCACGGATTTTAGTAGCTCCGTCGATACCAACTGCGGCACAAATCTTTTTAGATAAACTACGACCAACCCCGAAGACGTACGTCAACGAGATCACGGCATGTTTGTTATCGGGTATGTTAACACCAGCGATACGAGCCATCCGAATTACTCCAACTTGATAAGATATTCGGCACTAACGACGACTAACACATCCCCTATAAGGTATCTTGTGTTAAAACCATCTGGAATATAGCTGATAACTCAATTTGAGTTGAACAACGACAGTTAATGCCTCGAATTTATGAGCCAGAAGGCACAAAGGACGAGGGTTACTCGCCCGATTTTTTGTCCAATTAACCCTGACGTTGCTTGTGTCTGGGTTCGGTTGGGCAGATTACACGTAAAACACCTTTGCGTCGAACGATTTTGCAGTTTCGGCAAACTTTTTTTACTGAAGCACGTACTTTCATCTTCTATTAGACCTCAACATTACAGATTTGCTACCGCGACTTACCGTAGCCTTGTAAATTTGCTTTCTTCATCACAGACTCATACTGATGAGACATCAAGTGGGATTGAACTTGAGACATAAAGTCCATCACTACCACGACGACAATCAATAACGAGGTTCCGCTTAGATAAAACGGAATGTTTGCCTGTACCACAAGAAACTGCGGAAGCAATGCAACTGCTGCGATATATATCGAACCTACAACAGTTAAACGAGTTAACACGTTGTCTATGTATTTTGCTGACTGCTCGCCAGGGCGGATACCAGGAATATAAGCACCACCTTTCTTAAGATTGTCTGCCACTTCTTTTGGGTTGTACATCATTGCCGTATACACAAAACAGAAAACCACAATAAGTACAGCAAAAATAACGAAGTTCAGTGGCTGACCTGGGCCGATTAGATGAGCTATTTCTTGGAGAATTTCACCGCTTTTCGTCCCGTCATTAGCGTTACCAAACCATTGAGCTATTGACGCCGGAAATAGAAGAATACTGCTCGCGAAGATCACCGGGATCACACCAGCCATATTAATTTTAAGTGGTAAATGACTAGTCTGAGCTGCGCCTTGTGCATTACGACCTGTTTGACGGCGAGCATATTGAATAGTGATGCGTCGCTGCGCTCGTTCCATACGAACCACGCCCCAGACTATCGCTACACATACAACACCGATGGCCAATAGCAGTAATGGGTGTAAATCCCCTTGCCGAGTACTCTCGAACGACTGCCCAATTGCACCGGGGAAACCAGCCACGATACCCGCAAAAATGAGCATTGATATACCGTTTCCGATACCCCGCTCCGTAACCTGCTCGCCAAGCCACATGAGGAAAACTGCACCAGTAACCAGCGACACGACAGCAATCACGTAAAAACTAATCGTATTCATACCTGCGTATGCCATACCCTGACCGGACATACCTGCAACAAAAACGAAAGCCTGAACCAGTGCTAGTGCGACGGTCAAATACCTAGTGTACTGACTTATCTTACGCCGACCCGCTTCACCATCTTTCTTGATTGCTTCAAGAGATGGCGTCACTGCCGTCATCATCTGCATGATAATAGAAGCCGAGATATAAGGCATAATACCAAGCGCAAGAATAGACATCCTCTCAAGCGCGCCGCCAGAGAACATGTTAACCATACCCAGAATAGTATCTCGCTGGCTATCGAATAGCTCAGCGACACGTGCCGGATCGATTCCGGGCACGGGAATATGGGTGCCAATACGATAGATAAGGATCGCCAATAATAGGAACTTCAACCGAGTCCACAACTCGCTTAACCCCTTCTGTCCCCCTGCCGGTAAACCGTCTGGGTTAGCCATAGTATTTCTCCGAAGAAGCTATTATTGCTTCGTTGTTATTCTTCTATCTTTCCGCCAGCGGCTTCGATCGCCTGCTTGGCGCCCTTCGTGATAGCAAGACCTTTAATTGTTAAAGCTCTTGTAACGTCACCTGAAAGAAATATTTTTGCGCGCTTAACGTTGTTACGTATAACATCCGCTGCCAACAAAGTTTCGAGTGAAATAATATCACCCTCTACCTTATTCAGTTCAGACAAACGAACTTCGGCGCTTAGAAAACCGATACGACTGGTAAAACCGTACTTCGGTAAACGTTTTTGTAGTGGCATCTGGCCACCCTCGAAGCCTGGCTTAACACTACCACCAGAACGAGATTTCAAACCTTTGTGACCACGGCCGGCGGTCTTACCGGTACCGCTGCCGATACCTCTACCAACTCTTTTTTTGTCTTTGACGCTACCGGGCGCCGGACTCAGGGTATTTAATCGCATATTACTCTCCACTAACCTTAACAAGGTAATTAACTTTGTTAATCATACCCCGAATTGATGGCGTGTCCTCGACCTTAACGGAATGCCCTATTCTGCGTAAGCCCAAGCCTTTCACACATGCTATGTGCGACTTTAACCGCCCCGACGTACTCTTCAACAGAGTGACTTCCAGATTTTTTTCAGTCATTATCTTTTGCTCAAATATATAGCAGCGACAGCACAGCTGCTTAGTTTAATATCTCTTCGACGCTCTTGCCACGTTTTGCAGCTACGCTCTCAGGCGAAGCCATTGTACGCAGTGCTTCAAATGTTGCTCGCACAACGTTTACCGGGTTAGTAGACCCATAACATTTAGCAAGTACGTTTTGCACGCCAGCAATTTCAAGTACAGAACGCATTGCACCACCGGCAATAACACCTGTACCCGCAGAGGCAGGCTGCATGTATATTTTGGATGCGCCATGACGCCCCTTAATAGGGTACTGAATGGTATCCCCATTTAGATCTACCTGAATCATGTTACGACGTGCAGCTTCCATCGCTTTTTGAATAGCAACCGGCACTTCGCGTGACTTACCGCGTCCAAAACCAACTTTGCCATTACCATCGCCTACAACAGTTAGAGCTGTGAATCCGAAGATACGTCCACCTTTCACTGTTTTAGCTACGCGATTTACCTGTACCAATTTCTCTTGGAGATTATCCGATGAGCCAACTTCTTTTTTTGAATGCGACATAACTCGACCTTTAAAACTCTAAACCGTTTTCACGAGCAGCTTCAGCCAATGCTTTGACTCGCCCGTGGTATTTAAAACCGCTACGATCAAACGCAACACGGGTTACCCCTGCGGCCTTTGCTCTTTCTGCAATCAACTTACCAACGCTTGCTGCAGCTTCGATGTTTCCAGTCTTGCCGGAACGAAGATCTTTATCTAACGTTGAGGCCGAAGCTAAAACTTTATCGCCACTGGGGGCGATCAGCTGAGCGTAAATGTGTTGAGGTGTACGATTAATGCAGAGACGATCAACGCGAAGTTCACTGATTTTCGCGCGTGACTTCTTTGCTCTGCGATTGCGTGATTGCTTTTTGGTGTTCATGCTTTTAGCTACCCAAGGATTAATACTTATTTACGCTAATTACTTTTTCTTGGCTTCTTTACGTCGAACATTTTCGTCGGCGTAGCGAACACCTTTGCCTTTGTAAGGCTCTGGAGGTCTAAAACTGCGAACTTTTGCAGCCGCTAAACCTAATAAGTCTTTGTCAGCGCTCTTTAAAACAACTTCGGTCTGAGTTGGTGTTGCGGCAGTAACACCTTCTGGCAACTCGTAATCGATAGGATGAGAGAAACCAAGAGTTAGGTTCAGCATATTACCGGAAGCCTTCGCTCTGTAACCAACACCGTTCAAAACTAACTTTTTCTCAAAGCCTTTCGTTACACCAACAACCATATTATTAACAAGTGCTCGAGCTGTACCTGCTTGGGCTATCGCTTGTTTTGATTGCTCGACAGAAGAAAACGATAACACGTTATCTTCTGATTTCATCGTAACTTTCGCGTTAAGCGTCAGTGATAAAGTACCTTTATCACCTTTAACTGTAACGTTTTGTCCTTCTAAATTTACTTCGACACCCTTCGGCACCGGAATCGGACTTTTTGCTATACGTGACATAATTTTTCTCTCACAAAGTCTGGCCAACAATAGTCGACTCTAAAATACAGTGCAGAGCACCTCGCCACCAACACCAGCTTCTCTGGCAGCACGATCGGTCATCACACCTTTGCTGGTGGAAACGATTGCTATGCCCAAACCGCCGCGTATCGTAGGAAGATCCCCACAAGACGCATAGGAACGTAAGCCTGGACGGCTACTACGCTGTATTTCTGAAATGACGGGCTTATCTTCGAAATAACGTAAAGCTAATACTAACTCAGGCTTAGAGCCTTCAATCGTGCTTACGTCAGCAATGTATCCTTCGTCTTTAAGAACTTTGGCTAAGTTGCGTTTTAGTTTCGAAGCCGGCATTGTTACAGTTGTTTTACCAACCATCTGTGCATTACGGATTCGTGTAAGCATATCTGCTATTGGGTCTTGCATACTCATGAAATTCTGCTCCAAACTCTATTTGGGGACGCCTAAACTACCAGCTGGCTTTAACTAAACCGGGAACCTCTCCGCGCATAGCTACTTCACGGAGCTTATTGCGGCACAACCCAAACTTACGATATACGCCATGTGGCCGACCAGTAATTCGACAACGGCGCCGTTGGCGTGATGGACTCGAGTCCCGTGGTAATTTCTGAAGTTTAATTACTGCTTCCCAAACCTCATTATCACTTGAATCGGGAGCTACGATCAACGCTTTCAGCTCTTCACGCTTTTGTGCGTATTTAACAACGGCTTTTGCTCTTTTCGCTTCGCGAGCAATCATCGATTTCTTAGCCATAACCGTACGTAACCTAGTTTTTAAAAGGGAAATTAAAAGCTTTCAACAAAGCTCGGCCATCGGCGTCGCTAGTCGCGCTCGTTGAGATACAAATGTCCAGTCCACGTATTTTGTCGACTTTATCGTAATCGATCTCGGGGAAGATGATTTGCTCGCTTACACCCATTGAGAAATTACCGCGTCCATCAAACTGCTTAGGACTTATACCACGGAAGTCACGAATACGAGGAATCGATATTGTAACGAGGCGATCTAAGAACTCGTACATCCTTTCACGTCGGAGCGTTACTTTACAGCCAATTGGCCATGCTTCTCTGACTTTAAATCCCGCAATAGACCTGCGCGCTTTAGTAATTACAGCTTTCTGGCCGGCAATTTTTTCCATATCGCTGACCGCATGCTCTAGTACTTTTTTGTCTGCAATTGCCTCGCCGACCCCCATATTCAGGGTGATCTTAGTGATACGAGGAACTTCCATCGAATTTGCCTTACCAAGCTCTTCTATGAGTTTTGGAGCAATTTCGTTGATATAAATATCTCTCAGCCGTGCCATAAACCTATACTCGAATTGTGCACTTCAAATGTAAAACCAAGGGGCGCGAACACTTACGCGTCGATGTCTTCACCATTTGATTTAAAAATGCGAATTTTATTGCCATCGTCTAACAACTTAAAACCAACTCGGTCGGTTTTTTTAGTTGCAGGGTTGTAGATAGCAACGTTAGACGCCTGTATTGGCGCTTCTTTTTCTACGATACCGCCAGTTATACCTAGCTGAGGATTCGGCTTCTGGTGTTTTTTCACCATTTGAATTCCGCTAACTAGTAAACGACCGTCAGTTAATACTTTACTGACCTTACCGCGCTTGCCTTTGTCACGACCAGTGATAACCATCACCTCATCGTTTCGTTTTATTTTAAGCATTTCTATTTTCCTCGCCCGAATCAGAGAACTTCGGGAGCCAAAGAGATGATTTTCATAAACTTCTCACCTCGAAGCTCGCGTGTTACCGGCCCAAAAATACGTGTTCCGATTGGAGACTCTTGTGTGTTTAATAACACAGCGGCGTTATCATCAAATTTAATCAGTGATCCGTCTGGTCGACGAACACCACTCTTTGTACGCACTACCACAGCGAGGGCAACCTGCCCCTTCTTAACTTTGCCGCGAGGAATCGCTTCCTTTACGGTAACTTTAATTACATCACCAATTCGAGCGTAACGGCGGTGTGACCCGCCAAGTACTTTTATGCACATAACCCGGCGAGCGCCGCTATTATCGGCTACGTCCAAATATGTCTGTGTTTGTATCATCGTTTTTCTCCGAAAACCGTTTTAACATTACCGGCTAAGCTATATAACCTTGGCGCGTTCTTCAATTTTGACGAGCTTCCACGACTTTGTTTTTGACAAGGGTCGCGACTCAGCAATTGTAACAAGATCGCCAATATTGCTTTCGTTGTTTTCGTCGTGCGCCTTCAACTTAGAAGACTTGGATACATATTTTCCGTAAACCGGATCTTTAACACGTCGTTCTATAAGTACAACAATGGATTTTTCCATTTTATCGCTAACCACTCTTCCGACTAACGTACGTACTAGTTTCTTTTCTTCAGCCATGAGTTCCACCACCTGAATTAGTTAGCCGACTTTTGAGTTAAGACGGTTTTAATGCGCGCAATATCTCGGCGTACTTGCTTCAGTATGTGTAACTGGTTGAGCTGACCGGTTGATTTTTGCATGCGCAGCTTAAATTGCGACTCAAGCTGCTTAGCGAGCTCGGCATTTAGTTCTTCGACGGTTTGTGCGTTGAGATCATTTACCTTCATTACATCACCGATCTTTTTACAAAAGTTGTACTTAATGGCAGCTTAGCTGCACCTAATGCGAACGCTTCGCGAGCAAGCTCTTCAGAAACACCTTCTATTTCATAAAGTACCTTACCTGGAAGAATCTGGGCCACCCAGTATTCAACATTACCCTTACCTTTACCCTGACGTACTTCCAAGGGTTTTTCAGTAATCGGCTTATCTGGAAAAACACGAATCCAAATCTTACCACCACGTTTAACGTGGCGTGTCATCGCTCGTCTAGCCGCTTCAATTTGCCGAGCGGTAATACGTCCTCTGGCGGTAGATTTAAGACCGAATTCACCGAAACTCACTTTAGAGCCTCGATGTGCTAGGCCCCGATTTCGGCCCTTCATTTGTTTACGGAATTTTGTACGCTTCGGTTGCAGCATTTGCCTGACCCTTAACTAATTCTTTTTTCTTTTGGCGAAGACTCAAAACCTTAAAGAGTTTCTACCTAAAATTATTGCGGCTTAGAGGTTTTTTTCTTGCTATTTGTATTTCTTCGTGCGTCAACCTCTTCTAGCCCTCCAATGATCTCGCCTTTGAAGATCCAGACTTTTACACCGATGATGCCGTATGTTGTCAGCGCTTCAGCAGTGGAGTAGTCAATATCAGCTCTCAAAGTGTGAAGTGGTACACGACCTTCTCTATACCATTCAGTTCGAGCAATCTCAGCACCGCCTAAACGGCCACCGACTTGAATTTTCACACCTTCAGCACCTTGTCTCATCGCGTTTTGTACAGCACGCTTCATAGCACGTCGAAACATAACTCGGCGTTCAAGCTGCTGAGCTATGCTCTGAGAAACTAATGCTGCATCAAGATCAGGTTTGCGAATCTCTTCGATATTTATGTGAACTGCGACGCCCATACGGCGACTTAGCTCAGCACGAAGCTTTTCAACATCTTCACCTTTCTTTCCGATGACAATTCCAGGACGAGCCGTATGAATCGTAACTCGTGCGGTGTTGGCTGGTCGTTCAATCTCAACCTTGCTCACAGAAGCTTTAGCCAATGCTTTTTCTACATATGAGCGGACGCTCAAATCTATATTCAGCTTATCCGCGTATGCGCCTTTGTCAGCATACCAAGTAGAGGTATGTCGCTTAACAATGCCCAGACGAATGCCTGTAGGATGTACTTTCTGTCCCATAACTCGCTCTCTTATTGGTCTGCCACTTTGACTGTAATGTGACACGTGCGCTTGAGGATGCGATCAGCACGCCCTTTTGCACGAGGTTTAATACGCTTCATGGTAATGCCTTCATCCACGAAAATCGTAGACACCTTAAGCTCATCTACATCGGCGCCTTCATTATGTTCTGCATTAGCTATCGCTGACTCCAGAACTTTCTTGATTACTGCCGCGCCCTTTTTTTTGCTGAATGTCAGCACGTCGAGAGCTTCTTCGACCTTTTCGCCGCGAATCTGGTCGGCAACAAGTCGCGCTTTCTGAGCAGACAGATTCGCGCCTTTCAGTTTAGCTGCTACTTCCATCATTTCACCTTAACTCTAATGTGTTGAAACTACTTATCGCTTAGCCTTTTTATCGGCTACGTGACCACGGAAAGTTCGCGTTGCGGCGAACTCCCCCAATTTATGACCTACCATATCTTCATTAACTAAGACAGGCACATGTTGGCGACCGTTGTGTACAGCGATTGTTAGCCCAACCATGTCGGGAAGTATCATTGAACGGCGCGACCAAGTTTTGATAGGTCGTCGGTCATTTTTTTCTGCAGCCTTTTCGACTTTCGCCAAAAGATGGTGATCAACAAAAGGGCCTTTTTTAAGTGAACGTGGCACAGCTATATCCTCATAAACTATCTGGTCTGCGGTTTACTTTTTACCGCGTCGGCGAACGATCATATTATCGGTACGCTTATTTTTACGCGTTTTATAACCTTTAGTAGGCACGCCCCATGGACTAACCGGGTGACGACCACCAGAGGTACGACCTTCACCACCACCGTGGGGGTGATCAACTGGGTTCATGGCTACACCACGTACAGTTGGACGAACACCTCTCCAGCGTGTTGCTCCGGCTTTACCTAGCGAGCGCAAGTTATGCTCGCTATTTGATACTTCACCCAAGGTCGCACGGCAATCTGTTCTTACTTTGCGCATTTCGCCGCTACGTAAACGTAAAGTAGCGTGCTCGCCTTCACGAGCGATAAGTTGAGCAGAGGTACCTGCCGACCTAGCGATTTGAGCACCCTTACCAGGCTTAAGCTCGACGCAGTGAATAACACTACCTACTGGGATATTTCTGATCGGCAAACAGTTACCAACTTTGATCCCTGCGCGATCGCCAGACTCAATTGTGTCGCCAGCCTTTAGTGATTTCGGTGCAATAATATAACGTCGTTCACCATCGGCATAACAAACTAGAGCAATGTACGCGCTTCGATTCGGATCATATTCAATCGTTTCAACACGACCTGGAACAGCATCTTTATTACGTCGAAAATCGATAATACGGTAATGCTGCTTATGACCACCGCCAATATGACGAGTAGTAATTCGACCGTTGTTATTACGACCACCTGACTTAGATTTCTTTTCGAGTAGCGGTGCGTGTGGATCTCCTTTGTGCAGATCCGGATTAACGACGCTAACAACGAAACGGCGTCCTGCGGACGTCGGTTTGCGCTTTAATAATGGCATGGTCTCTCCCCTTACGGCTCCACAGAGGTGAAGTCAATTTCTTGACCCTCACCGAGTTTCACGTAGGCTTTTTTCCAATCACTACGCTGGCCGAGGCCAAAACGAGTACGCTTGGTTTTACCCTTTACGTTCAGAACTCGAACATTTTCAACTTTTACGTCAAAAAGTTTCTCTACTGCAGCAAAAATCTCTGCTTTAGTTGCATCGCTCAGAACTTTGAATACCGTTTGGTTTGATTCTTCAGCCACTACAGCAGACTTTTCAGAAACAATCGGCCCTAAAATTACTTTATATAGACGCTCCTGGTTCATACTAGAGCCTCCTCTAATTTCTTAAGCGCGGCCACTGTAATCAACACTTTGTCAGCATGCACCAAACTTACGGGATCAACTCCCTCAGCGTCACGAACATGAACCTTGTGTAAATTTCGCGAAGCAAGCTCTAAGTTTGGACTGATATCCTCTGTCACGATTAGCACATTAGACAAGTCATACTGGGCTAACGAACTCACTAGCTCTCTCGTTTTTGGAGTCTCAACTGTAAAGCTTTCAACAACCACAAGACGCTCTTCACGAGCTAACTCAGACAATATGCACTGTAGCGCTGCTCGATACATTTTTTTGTTTAGTTTTTTGTCGTGGTCTCTCGGCTTGGCAGCAAATGTAACACCACCTGAGCGCCAAATTGGACTACGAATAGTACCAGCACGAGCGCGGCCAGTACCTTTTTGTCGCCACGGCTTCTTTCCGCCGCCCGAGACTTCTGAACGAGTTTTTTGAGCTTTGGTACCTTGTCTAGCACCAGCTAGAAAGGTTACAACCGCCTGATGAACCAGGTCTTGGTTGAACTCTCTTCCGAAAGTTTCTTCGGATACCGCAACGGTACCCGACGAGCCTTGCGGAGTAGCAATACTTAATTCCATCGTCGACTCCAGGGAAATTATGCTTTATCGCGATTTTTAACAGCAGGTCGAATTATTACGTCGCCACCAGGAGCTCCAGGGATCGCGCCCTTTATAAGCAGCAAGCCGCGCTCAACGTCAACCTTGATAACTTCTAGGTTTTGTGTTGTGACTTGCGCCGAGCCCATATGGCCAGCCATGTGCTTGCCCTTAAAAACTCGACCAGGTGTTTGACATTGACCAATAGAACCAGGTGCACGATGAGATAGAGAGTTACCATGAGTAGCGTCTTGCATTGCAAAATTCCAACGCTTAACGCCACCAGCAAAACCTTTACCTTTGGAAACGCCTGTGACATCGACAATTTGACCTTCAGTAAAACCTTCAACCGTAATTTGCCCACCAAGTTCGAAGGCTTCACCAGCGTCATTGCGCAACTCCCAAAGACCGCGACCCGCTTCAGCTTCTGCTTTAGCAAAGTGGCCTGCCCTAGGCTTTACAACACGAGATGATTTGCGACTACCAGCTGTTACCTGCACAGCATTATAGCCGTCTGTTTCTGAAGTTTTTACCTGAGTGATTCGGTTGGGCTCTGCCTCAACAACACTAACTGGAATCGAAACCCCGTCGTCAGTAAATATGCGTGTCATACCGCTCTTGCGGCCGACTATACCAATCGTCATTTTAAACCTCTTTGTGTACGGGGCTATAACCCACTATGGCCGCCCCTCTAAGAGCGTTACACATTTCGGGTTTTACCCCGAATGTGATCCGAAGAATTAGCCCAGACTTATTTGCACTTCAACACCCGCAGCCAAATCTAGCTTCATTAAGGCGTCAACTGTTTTCTCGGTAGGCTCAACTATGTCGAGCATACGCTTATATGTACGAATCTCATACTGATCACGCGCATCTTTATTTACGTGCGGGGATATCAATATTGTAAATCGCTCTTTTCTTGTCGGCAGCGGGATCGGGCCACGTATTTGTGCACCGGTACGCTTCGCTGTGTCAACAATCTCCTGCGCGGAGGCGTCAATCAATTTATGATCGAACGCTTTCAAACGAATTCGAATCCGTTGATTCTGCATCTGAACCAAACTCCAAATCTTTTTAAAGAACTATCGCCATAACGCTTTTGTATTTAGCCCTTGGCGAAACGAGGGCGCATTTTATGACCCAGCCGGAACATTGTCAACACCTTTTTTAATCGAGCCACCTACCAAAGCCTAAACAAACAAAAAGGCGCCTAAAAAAGGCGCTTTTTTAAGACAAGTTCAAGGCATTACTCAAGAATTTTGGCAACAACACCTGCACCAACTGTACGACCACCTTCACGGATAGCGAAGCGTAGACCTTCATCCATAGCGATCGGGTTAATCAAGGTAACTTCCATTTGAACGTTATCTCCAGGCATTACCATTTCAACACCTTCAGGTAGTTCACACGCGCCGGTTATATCAGTTGTTCGGAAATAGAACTGCGGACGATACCCTTTAAAGAATGGCGTATGACGACCACCTTCATCTTTCGAAAGTACGTATACTTCACCTTCAAATTTGGTGTGCGGTAGAATTGATCCGGCATGAGCCAACACTTGACCACGCTCAACCTCTTCGCGCTTAGTACCACGTAGAAGAACACCAACGTTCTCACCTGCACGACCTTCGTCAAGCAGCTTACGGAACATTTCAACACCCGTAACAGTTGATTTAGTCGTCTCTTTAATACCAACAATCTCGACTTCTTCACCGACTTTTACGATGCCGCGCTCAATACGACCAGTTACAACAGTACCACGACCTTGAATTGAGAATACATCCTCAATAGGCATGATAAAGGCACCGTCAATGGCACGCTCTGGCTCTGGAATATACGAATCCAAAGTTTCAATCAATTTCTTAACAGCGGTTGTGCCTAACTCGTTCTCATCTTCACCGTTCAATGCCATCAAGGCAGAACCGGAAATAATTGGAGTGTCGTCGCCCGGGAACTCATAAGCGTCTAACAACTCACGCAATTCCATTTCAACCAACTCTAACATTTCCAGGTACTCTTCAGAACCAAAGCCACCACAATCTTCTGCAAGCAGATCGGCTTTGTTCAAGAATACAACGATGTATGGTACGCCAACCTGACGAGACAAAAGAATGTGCTCGCGAGTTTGAGGCATTGGACCGTCAGTTGCTCCACAAACCAAAACAGCACCATCCATTTGCGCAGCACCTGTGATCATGTTTTTAACATAGTCGGCGTGACCAGGACAATCGACGTGTGCATAGTGACGATTAGGCGAATCATATTCAACGTGAGAAGTTGCAATAGTAATACCGCGCTCACGTTCTTCAGGTGCATTATCGATACCATCAAATGCTACCATCTCACCACCCCAAATCTCGGCACAAACGCGAGTAAGAGCCGCAGTGAGGGTTGTTTTACCATGATCAACGTGGCCAATAGTGCCAACATTAACATGGGGTTTTTTACGTTCAAACTTCTCTTTAGCCACTTTAATTAATCCTCTAAAACATAGATGTTCTGAAAAGTCAGTACTTTATGTGCCTGACCGGTTTTTAGCAATAATTTCATCAGCAACATTTTTCGCAGCCTCAGCATAGCGCCCAAACTCCATTGTAAACGTTGCTCGCCCCTGGGTTGCCGAACGAAGATCTGTTGCATAGCCAAACATCTCGGCCAGCGGCACCTCGGCATTCACCACCCTCCCTGACGGGCTATCATCCATCCCCTGAATCATTCCTCTACGCCGATTCAGATCCCCGACCACATCTCCCATATTCGCCTCAGGCGTAACCACCTCGACCTTCATCATAGGCTCAAGCAATACCGCCGCACCTTCATCCGCCAATTTTCTGGCCGCCATCGACGCCGCAATTTTAAACGCCATCTCATTCGAATCCACTTCGTGGAAAGAACCGTCATATAGCGTAGCCTTCAACCCAAGCAGAGGGAAACCCGCCAACACTCCGTTTTGCATCTGCTCGGCAATACCTTTTTCAATTGCAGGAATATACTCTTTAGGAACCGCCCCGCCTACTATTTCATTAACAAACTCTAGCTCTGAAGCGTTCGAATCCTCACTGGGCTCAAACTTAACTTTGATGTGAGCGTACTGCCCTCGCCCACCTGTCTGGCGAATAAACTTACAATCTATATCGCTTACTGCCGTTATACGTTCTCGGTAAGCCACCTGAGGCTTACCGATATTCGCCTCAACGGTAAACTCCCTACGCATACGATCAACCAAAATATCTAAATGCAGCTCTCCCATACCGGAAATAATTGTCTGCCCGGTCTCTTCATCGGTATGAACTCGAAATGACGGATCTTCCTGAGCCAACTTACCAAGCGCAACCCCCATCTTATCTTGATCGGCCTTTGTCCTTGGCTCCACGGCAACCGAAATTACAGGCTCCGGAAACTCCATTCTCTCAAGTACGATTTTATCACTCTCCGAGCAGAGCGTATCGCCGGTGGTTACGTCTTTAAGGCCAATCGCGGCGGCAATATCCCCCGCCAAAACTTCTTTTATCTCTTCACGGCTATTGGAGTGCATCTGAACCATTCTCCCCACACGCTCGCGCTTGCCCTTCGTCGAATTATAAACTGCGCTGCCGCTCTGCAGCCTACCGGAATAAACACGGAAGAAAGTTAAAGTACCAACAAAAGGGTCTGTAGCAATTTTGAATGCAAGCGCTGCAAACGGTGCTTCATCGTCAGCAATTCGAGTTTCGACGATTTCCCCATCCTCTAACGCTCCTTCGATACCTTTAACCTCAGTCGGAGCGGGCAGATACTCAACTACCGCATCCAGCATAGCCTGAACGCCTTTGTTCTTAAAGGCCGAGCCGCAAACAACCGGGACAATCTCATTCGCAAGCGTACGCTGACGAATTCCGGCTTTTATTTCTTCTTCAGTCAGCTCACAGGTTTCCAAATATTTCTCTGTAAGCTCGTCATTTGCCTCTGCGGCTGATTCCACAATAAACTCACGCATCTCCTTGCATTCATCCAGAATATCTTCCGGGATATCGCCATAATCAAACGACATCCCTTGATCTTCCTCGCTCCAGTAAATAGACTTCATTTTAATCAGGTCAACAACACCCCTGAACTGATCTTCAGCCCCGATTGTCATCTGTAATGGTACAGCCACTGCGCCTAAACGCGTTCCCAGCTGCTCGACAACAGAAACAAAATCAGCACCTGCACGATCCATTTTATTCACAAACACGATCCGCGGCACTTCATACCTATTCGCCTGACGCCAAACCGTTTCTGTTTGCGGCTGAACACCCGAGGACCCACAAAGTACAACTACAGCACCATCAAGAACCCGCAAAGACCGCTCAACCTCTATAGTAAAGTCGACATGCCCAGGTGTATCAATAATATTAATCCTGTGCTGCTCAAACTGCTTTTGCATACCCGCCCAAAAACACGTAGTAGCTGCCGAGGTAATGGTGATTCCCCGCTCCTGCTCCTGCTCCATCCAATCCATTGTTGCCGCACCATCATGCACTTCGCCGATTTTATGTGACAGGCCGGTATAAAATAATACCCTCTCTGTAGTTGTCGTTTTACCTGCATCAACGTGCGCACAAATACCGATGTTACGATATCGCTCAATGGGTGTTTTTCGAGCCACTTGGATTTTCCTCGAAGAGAATATTTTGAATAAATAAGTCGTGCCGCTTTTATACGGAACTTAAACGGCAAAAAGACAGCTAGAAGCGCTGCCTTTTTTATAGAGTTAAATCTTCTACAAGAATTAGAAACGGAAGTGCGAGAACGCCTTGTTCGCTTCAGCCATTCTATGTACGTCTTCACGCTTCTTAACTGCGCCACCCTTATTTTGAGAGGCGTCGATTAACTCACCAGCTAGGCGCTGAGGCATAGATTTTTCACCGCGACTACGCGAGAACTCAACCAACCAGCGCATAGCCAAGGCTGTACGCCTAGACGGACGAACCTCTACAGGCACTTGATAGGTCGCACCACCAACACGCCGAGACTTAACCTCAACCATCGGAGCGATATGTTCTAGCGCCTCCTCAAAAACCTCGATCGGATCTTTGTTTAGCTTTTCGCCCACTGCAGTTAGTGCACCATATACAATGCTCTCAGCTACAGATTTCTTACCACTAACCATTACGTGGTTCATAAACTTTGCTAGCGTTACATTACCGTACTTAGGATCTGGTAATATTTCACGCTTAGCTATGACTCTTCTTCTTGGCATATCTATTATACTCGTTTAATTCAGGTTTCTCTAAGAAACGCCCGTTGAACTTGGGTGACTTAGCCTTACTGATTCTGCGATAACGCTTTAATAATTAAGCAGCTTACTTAGGCCGCTTGGTTCCGTACTTCGAACGCGCTTGCTTACGATCACTAACGCCTGAGGTATCTAGCGCACCACGAACGGTATGATAACGAACACCCGGTAGATCTTTAACACGACCACCGCGAATCAAAACCACACTATGCTCTTGCAAGTTGTGCCCTTCACCACCGATATAGGAAGACACTTCAAAACCGCTCGTTAAACGCACACGACAAACTTTACGTAATGCTGAGTTAGGCTTTTTCGGCGTCGTTGTATAAACACGAGTACACACACCACGGCGCTGAGGACATGCTTCTAATGCACGTACGTCACTCTTTTGAACCTTGCGTTTTCTCGGCTTACGAACCAACTGATTGATCGTTGCCATTGAAAATAAACTCCGATAGTTAGTGCCTAGCTGACTACCCAATAATATGCATGTACTCAAAGCTTGCGCATTGATCACAAACCAAAATTGGTGACGCTAGACTAAATACAATTTAATAAATTGGCTAAATTAACCTAGACCTTACTTAGCGAAACTAAATAAAGGTATACAGCTACTTTAGCCCCTTACTGCTGACAAATCTTTAATTAGAAGTAACACCTCTAACAAAAAGTATTAACAAACAACAAGGACTGCGGGGTGCGCATTGTATATACACAACCTCCACGAGTCAATGTTGACGATTAATTTACTACGATGCGCTTGATTTAAGCGCTTCGGTCAATGCTGCTTCAATTTCTGCAGCGCTGACATTATCACTGACCACTTTAGTAGCTTCTTCACGCTTGCGACGACGATCAAGATGATAAGCCAAGCCAGTACCCGCTGGGATTAAGCGGCCAACAACAACATTCTCTTTCAAGCCACGCAAGTTATCGAGTTTACCCGTTACGGCTGCTTCAGTAAGCACTCGCGTAGTCTCTTGGAAAGACGCCGCTGATATGAATGACTCTGTAGCTAGTGAGGCTTTGGTGATGCCTAATAACTGACGTTCAAACTTTGCAGGCTGCTTACTTTCCGCACGAAGTTTCTCGTTAGCTTCCAGTACGGATGCATATTCAACTTGCTCGCCTTTTACAAACTCCGAGTCACCCATTGTAGTAATTTCAGCTTTTCGCAACATCTGACGAATAATAACTTCAATGTGTTTATCGTTAATTTTCACACCCTGAAGACGGTAAACCTCTTGGATTTCGTTAGTAATGTAATTTGCCAGGGCATCAACACCCTTGAGCCGCAAAATGTCGTGCGGGTTGCTTGGCCCATCTGAAACGACTTCACCCTTAGCCACTGTTTCACCTTCAAACACAGTTAGCTGGCGATGCTTGGGCACCAATTCTTCGTAATGAGTGGATCCATCATCCAAAGTCTCACCGCTCGCAGGCGTAATAATTAAACGACGCTTACCTTTGGTTTCTTTACCGAACGATACAGTACCGGAAACTTCCGCCAAAATTGAAGCTTCTTTAGGCTTACGAGCTTCGAACAAATCAGCTACGCGAGGTAGACCACCGGTGATATCTCGTGTTTTTGAGCTTTCTTGCGGAATACGTGCGATAACATCACCGATGTTAATCATTGCCCCATCTGTTAGATTCAAAATCGCCTTTGGAGGTAACAGGTAGTGCGCTGGCTGATTCGAATTAGCCAAAGTCAGCTCATTTCCATTATCATCCAGCAAGGTAATAGCAGGCTTTAAATCTTTACCCGAAGAAGGTCTCTCGCCCGGATCCATAACCTCAATAGAAGAAAGGCCTGTCATATCATCGGACTTAGCACGGATCGACAGCCCGTCAACCATACCAGAAAATGCGACTTTACCAGCCACTTCAGTAACGATTGGATGAGTATGTGGATCCCACTTAGCAACTACAGTGCCGCCTGTAACAGCGTCGCCATGGTTAGCTGTGATCACCGAACCGTACGGGATTTTATACTTCTCACGCTCTCGACCGGAGGCATCTGCTACTGCAATTTCACCAGAACGAGATACAGCTACCAAGCCTCCGCCCTTACGGGTAACGGTTTTGATGTTATGCAAACGAATAACACCATTTTGCTTAACTTCAACGTTATCAATCGCTGACGCTCGGCTAGCCGCACCACCAATATGGAACGTACGCATCGTCAGCTGAGTTCCCGGCTCAC
Source organism: Alteromonadaceae bacterium (assembly GCA_002746115.1). GTDB lineage: Bacteria > Pseudomonadota > Gammaproteobacteria > Pseudomonadales > Cellvibrionaceae. Next base: position 11,196 of record NVXL01000029.1, on the reverse strand, counting down.
CAATTGATTGTGCAGCAATAACACCAACAGCTTCACCAGCGTTAGCACGATGACCACGAGCCAAGTCACGACCGTAACACTGAGAACAAACACCAAAGCGGGCAACACATTTGATAGGAGATCGAACACGGACTTCATCGATGCTCATCGCCTCAACGCGTGTAACCCACTTCTCATCAATCATCGTGCCGGCAGGGATTAATATTTCATCACTACCTACTTTAATAACATCTTTTGCTATAACGCGACCTAAGATACGGTCACCAAGAGATTCAATGGTATCGCCGCCTTCGATCACTGGCGACATCCATAAGCCTTCATCAGTACCACAATCAACCTGAGTAACAACAACATCCTGAGCAACATCAACCAAGCGGCGAGTAAGGTACCCTGAGTTTGCAGTTTTAAGTGCGGTATCCGCCAAACCTTTTCGAGCCCCGTGAGTCGAGATGAAATACTGCATCACTGATAGGCCTTCACGGAAGTTCGCCTTAATCGGTGTTTCAATAATCGAGCCATCCGGACGCGCCATTAGGCCACGCATACCGGCGAGCTGACGAATCTGTGCCGGGGAACCCCTCGCACCAGAATCAGCATACATAAATACAGAGTTAAATGAAGGCTGACGCTCTTCTTCACCCGCCTTATTAATAACGACTTCGGTCGAAATACCTTCCATCATCGATTTGGCAACTAATTCGTTCGCACGAGACCAGATATCGATCACTTTGTTATATTTCTCGCCTTGAGTAACCAAACCCGACGCATACTGCGTTTCAATTTCCTTAACCTCGGAATCGGCGCTCTCAATAATTCGCGCTTTGTTTTTCGGAATCTCAAAATCGTTAACGCCGATCGATGAACCTGAGATAGTACTAAAGTAGTAACCGGTGTACATAAGTTGGTCAGCAAAAATAACGGTAGCTTTCAAACCAACAATTCGGTAGCAGTAGTTAATAATAGAAGAGATCGCCTTCTTAACCATCGAGCGATCAACCAGCTCGAACGGCATGCCTTCTGGTACGATTTGCCACAACAAGATACGACCAACGGTGGTTTCTTTGAGTGCTGTTACCGTCTCTTTTTCGCCGTCTTCACGAATTGTAGTTTCAGTTACACGAACTTTGATTCGAGCCTGTAAACCAACTTGCTTAGTATAATAAGCACGTGAAACCTCTTTGTCGTCGGAGAAGATCATCCCTTCGCCTTTGTCGTTAACCCGCTCACGAGTCAACCAATACAAGCCCAATACCACATCTTGCGACGGTACGATAATAGGCTCACCGCTCGCAGGCGATAATATATTATTCGTAGACATCATCAAAGCACGCGCTTCAAGCTGCGCCTCAATAGTCAATGGTACGTGTACAGCCATTTGGTCGCCATCGAAGTCGGCGTTGTAGGCGGCACATACTAGGGGATGAAGCTGAATCGCTTTACCTTCAATCAATACGGGCTCAAAGGCTTGAATACCCAATCTGTGCAAAGTAGGTGCACGGTTAAGTAGTACCGGATGCTCGCGAATAACCTCGTCTAGAATATCCCATACTACCGCTTCTTCGCGCTCAACCATTTTCTTAGCGGCTTTAATTGTTGTCGCCAAACCACGAAGCTCAAGCTTGCTAAAAATAAACGGCTTAAACAGCTCCAACGCCATTTTCTTCGGCAGTCCACACTGGTGTAAACGCAAAGATGGGCCAGTTACAATTACCGAACGACCAGAGTAATCGACACGCTTACCAAGTAAGTTTTGACGGAAACGCCCTTGCTTACCTTTGATCATGTCAGCAAGCGACTTCARTGGACGCTTGTTGGAACCGGTAATTGCGCRGCCTCGACGGCCATTATCTAGTAACGCATCAACTGATTCTTGGAGCATGCGCTTTTCATTTCGAACAATAATGTCCGGCGCATTTAGATCAAGAAGGCGCTTGAGTCGGTTGTTTCTGTTGATTACTCGACGATATAAGTCGTTCAAGTCGGAGGTCGCAAAACGACCACCATCAAGTGGCACAAGCGGGCGAAGATCTGGCGGTAAGACCGGAAGTGCTTCCATCACCATCCACTCTGGCTTGTTGCCAGACTGAATAAAAGCTTCCAATAATTTAAGTCGCTTCGATAGCTTCTTAATTTTGGTTTCCGAGTTCGTGTTAGGTATATCGTCTCTAATCGACTGAGCTTCAGACTCCATATCAATATCTATAACGAGCTGCTGTACTGCCTCTGCACCCATTTTGGCATCAAATTCGTCGCCGAATTCTTCCATCGCTTCAAAATACTGCTCATCTGTCAGTAACTGTCCACGCTCTAGCGTCGTCATACCCGGGTCGGTAACAACGAATGATTCAAAATACAGAATTCGCTCAATACTGCGAAGTGTCATATCCAGCAACAAACCGATTCGGCTAGGTAAAGATTTTAGAAACCAAATATGAGCCACTGGACATGCTAATTCAATGTGACCCATACGCTCGCGTCGAACTTTTGACAGCGTTACTTCAACACCGCATTTTTCACAAATAATGCCGCGATGCTTCATACGCTTGTACTTACCGCACAAGCACTCGTAATCTTTAACCGGGCCAAATAATTTTGCGCAGAAAAGCCCTTCTCGCTCAGGCTTAAATGTCCGGTAGTTGATGGTTTCTGGCTTCTTCACTTCACCAAATGACCATGCACGGATCATTTCTGGTGAAGCCAGACCAATACGAATACCATCAAAATCTTCTTGCTGGTTTTGGTTTTTCAATAAATTCAACAGGTCTTTCAATTTATTTCCTCCAGGGTGTGCATTAAAGCACAGGGAGCGCAGCGTCTATAGATTGCTGCGCCCAACACCGATAAGTTACTTACTCAGTTCAAGCTCGATATTAATGCCAAGCGAACGAATCTCTTTAACGAGTACGTTAAAGGATTCTGGCATACCTGGCTCCATACGATGATCACCGTCAACGATATTTTTGTACATTTTAGTACGACCAACAACATCATCCGATTTAACGGTAAGCATTTCTTGAAGTGTATACGCAGCTCCATAAGCTTCTAGCGCCCACACCTCCATTTCACCAAACCTCTGTCCACCGAATTGTGCTTTACCACCAAGCGGCTGTTGGGTCACAAGACTGTAAGAACCGGTAGAACGTGCGTGCATTTTGTCATCAACCAAGTGGTTCAGTTTTAACATATACATGTAGCCTACGGTCACAGGGCGCATAAATTGATCGCCAGTGCGCCCATCGAACAGTGTCATTTGACCTGATTCAGGTAAATCAGCAAGCTTTAACAGCTCTTTAATTTCGCTTTCCTTGGCTCCATCAAATACTCGCGTGGCCATGGGAATACCGCCGCGCAAATTATCGGCCAATTCCAAAATCTCTTGGTCGGTAAAGGAGTCAAGGTCTTCCTTCCTGCAGCCCTCACCAATTTGATTATAGGCCTTGTCTAAAAATTCACGTAAATCGGCAATTTCGCGCTTCTCTTCGAGCATGATTTCGATTTTACGACCCAAACCTTTAGCGGCAAGACCAAGGTGCATTTCTAGAACCTGCCCTACGTTCATTCGAGACGGTACACCCAGCGGGTTCAAGACAATATCGACAGGTTCGCCGTTCTCGTCATAAGGCATATCTTCTACTGGCATGATGACCGAGATAACACCCTTGTTACCGTGACGTCCAGCCATTTTATCGCCAGGCTGAATACGACGTTTAATAGCCAAATAAACTTTAACTATTTTAAGCACGCCAGGTGCTAGATCATCACCAGATTCCAACTTGCGTTTTTTATCTTCAAAGCGATCATCAAGCTCTTTACGACGCTCTGCCAACTGCTCTTCTGCACGATCAAGCTGTTCATTAAGTACATCTTCACCCATGCGGATTTTGAACCAATCTCCAGCAGTTAGTGCATCCAACATTTCGTCAGTAACGGCTTCGCCTTTAACTACACCACGTCCGCTAGCGGCAATTTGGCCAACAAGCGCGCTACGTAAACGCGCATAGGTAGCACCTTCTACGATACGGTACTCTTCGTTCAAGTCTTTACGGACTTTGTCGAGCTGTGATTTTTCAATTTCTAAGGATCTGGTATCTTTCTCTAAACCATCACGAGTAAATACTTGTACATCAATGACGGTACCTTTAACACTAGAAGGCACACGCAATGACGAGTCTTTCACATCGGACGCTTTCTCACCAAAGATCGCACGTAATAGCTTTTCTTCAGGAGTCAGCTGGGTTTCTCCTTTAGGGGTAACTTTACCCACCAAAATATCACCGGCTTTAACTTCAGCACCAACGTAAACGATACCTGATTCGTCAAGCTTGGAAAGTGCTCCTTCGCCGACGTTAGGAATATCTGCTGTAACCTCTTCGCTACCCAATTTAGTATCACGAGCAATACAGGTCAGCTCCTGAATATGGATAGTCGTTAAACGATCTTCTTGTACTACGCGCTCGGATACTAGAATCGAATCCTCAAAGTTATAACCATTCCAGGTCATAAATGCGATGCGCATATTTTGCCCAAGTGCCAGTTCACCTAGATCAATCGACGGCCCATCGGCCAAAATATCGCCACGAGCAATCTTGTCTCCATTACGTACAATTGGACGCTGGTTAATACAAGTGTTCTGATTAGAGCGGGTATATTTGGTAAGGTTGTAAATATCAACACCGGCATCACCGGCATCGACATCCCCATCATCAACACGCACAACAATCCGAGCAGCATCAACACGCTCAATCAAACCGCCACGCTTAGCAACAACACACACACCTGAGTCTGCAGCTACGTTTCTTTCTATACCAGTACCAACAATAGGCTTATCCGTTTTTAAAGTCGGAACGGCCTGGCGCTGCATGTTCGATCCCATCAACGCACGGTTTGCATCATCGTGCTCGAGGAATGGAATAAGTGATGCAGCCACAGACACAACCTGTCTAGGCGAGACGTCCATATATTGAACTTCTTGCGGCGCCTTGTAAGAAAACTCGTTTTGATGTCGAACCGAAACAAGCTCTTCAGTAAGAGCGTTATTTTCGTCTACAGTGGCAGAGGCTTGAGCAATAACATAGCCGGCCTCGTTGATCGCAGATAGATATTCAATATCATTGGTAACTTTGCCATCCACCACCTTCCGGTGGGGGCTTTCTAAAAAGCCGTAATCATTGGTACGAGCATAGGTAGCCAACGAGTTGATCAAACCAATGTTCGGGCCTTCCGGTGTTTCAATAGGACATACACGACCATAATGCGTCGGATGTACGTCTCGCACCTCAAAACCGGCACGCTCGCGAGTTAGACCACCAGGGCCTAAAGCCGAAACACGACGTTTATGGGTGATCTCGGATAATGGATTATTCTGATCCATGAACTGTGACAACTGGCTAGAACCGAAGAACTCTTTAACGGCGGCGGCAACCGGCTTGGCGTTAATAAGATCTTGAGGCATCAACCCTTCACTTTCAGCCATAGTTAGGCGTTCTTTTACAGCACGCTCAACCCGAACCAAGCCAACACGGAATTGGTTTTCGGCCATTTCACCAACAGAACGTACTCGGCGATTACCTAAGTGATCGATATCATCGACGCTACCAACGCCATTTCGGATATCAATTAAGGTGCGCAATACGTCTACAATATCTTCATTGGAAAGCGTTCCCTCACCAACGTCTTCCTCTCGACCCAACCGACGATTGAACTTCATTCGGCCTACAGCAGATAAGTCATATCGCTCTTGAGAGAAAAATAAATTCTGAAACAATCCTTCAGCAGATTCTTTTGTTGGAGGCTCGCCTGGGCGCATCATACGGTAAATTTCAACCAAAGCTTCTAACTGAGTCTTTGAAGGATCAGCGCGTAGCGTATCCGAAATAAATGAGCCGCAGTTAAGGTCATTTGTGTAGATCGTTTCGATCTCACTAACGCCAGCTTTAACTAACTCTTCAATCACTTCTGGAGTGATTTCAACGTTACACTCGAATAACACCTCACCAGAATCAGTATCAATAATATCTTTGGCTATTGCACGTCCATACATATAGTCGTGCGTTACTTCTAGATCTGTAATACCGAGTTTCTCAATTTTACGAATATGACGCGCAGTAATCCGACGACCATCCTCAACGACAATATTGCCATCTGGATCCGCAATGTCAAAACCGGCGACCTCACCCAACAAACGAGAGGCAACTAGCTTAAGGTTAAATTGACTTTCGCTCGAAATAGAGAAACTACTAGTTTCGAAGAACATGCTCAGGATTTCTTCGTTAGAATAACCCAGCGCGCGCAACAAAATAGTGGCAGGTAGTTTCCGACGTCTATCAATACGAACAAAAACTAAATCTTTTGGATCAAACTCGAAATCCAACCATGAGCCACGGTAAGGGATAATTCGTGCTGAATAGAGCAGTTTACCAGATGAGTGAGTCTTACCTTTGTCGTGCTCAAAGAACACACCTGGAGAACGATGTAATTGCGACACAATTACACGCTCAGTACCGTTAACGACAAATGTGCCGTTATCGGTCATTAAGGGAATCTCTCCCATATAGACTTCTTGCTCTTTGATATCTTTGATCGCCTTAGTAGACGACTCTTTATCATAGATAATCAAACGAACTTTAACGCGCAATGGCGCGGCGTAAGTTGTACCTCTTAAGGTACATTCGGTAACATCAAAAACAGGCTTACCAAGCGAATATGACACGTATTCCAGTGCAGCACTGCCAGAGTAACTGCTGATAGGGAAAACTGATTTAAAAGCAGCGTGCAGCCCCATATCTTTGAGACCATCACCCGACTTACCAGGTTGCGTAAACTTACGGTAAGAATCGAGTTGAATCGCCAGTAGGTAGGGCACCTCCATGACATTTGGCAGTTTGCCAAAATCCTTACGGATACGTTTTTTCTCAGTATATGAGTAAGCCATTAGTATTGTGTTCCTCAGCTTGTTCACGGATTAGCAATTTGTGACGTTTAATTCACAAGCTTTGCAAGCGGGTGAATTTATAAATTCATCAATCAAACGGCGATTCAAATCTCATCAACTACTTAGTTGTGTTTGAACCTTTATCCCGTTTTATTTCACATAGCGTTAATGCAATCTCTACGTGTCTCAGAGCCACCTTGCACCGAAATTTTGAATCACTTGAATATACCCCACTATTATGAACTAGCTTTTATAGTAATTCATAACAACGGGAAAAGGCTGGTAGGTTCAAAACCTACCAGCCCCACACCAAATATAGAATTTGGATTTTTTTGCACAGGTTTACTTAACTTCAACCGCTGCGCCAGCTTCTTCAAGGGCTGTCTTAGCCGCTTCAGCGTCGTCTTTAGATACGCCTTCTTTAACGGGGCTAGGTGCACCGTCAACAAGCCCTTTGGCTTCTTTAAGGCCAAGACCTGTAAGAGCTCGAACGGCTTTGATTACGTTAACTTTCTTTTCGCCAATAGCAGTAAGGATAACGTCAAATTCTGTTTGCTCTTCAGCAGCAGGACCGGCATCAGCAGGAGCGGCTGCTACAGCTACAGCAGCTGCAGCAGAAACACCAAACTTTTCTTCCATTGCTGATACTAGCTCAACAACGTCCATTACTGACATTTCAGCAATTGCATTTAATATATCGTCTTTAGAAAGAGCCATTACTCGATCTCCAATTAGAATGTTTTAATTAATTTGACTTGCAGCAGTACTATTTATTGATTAAACAGTACCAATCTAAGCTGCGTCTTGTTTTTGATCACGAACAGCAGCAACAACACGTGTAACTTTGGTAGGAACTTCGTTGAGAGTTCGTACCAACTTGGTGACCGGTGCGATAATAACGCTCGCGAGTTGACCCAATGCTTGCTCCAATGTCGGTAGAGATGCGAGCGTGTCAATTTGACTTGCTTCTAACAACTTACCGCCAATAGATAGCGCTTTGATTTCAAATTTAGGTTGCTCTTTAGCAAAATCTTTGAAAAGTCGCGCAGCAGCACCCGGATCTTCCATAGAAAATCCAAAAATGCTTGGTCCAACTAAAGCGTCACTAACAACTTCAAACTCGGTACCTTGCACAGCACGCTTAGCGAGAGTGTTACGTATAACACGTAAAGCAACCCCGTCTTCGCGCGCTTGCTTACGCAAGGCATCCATGGCACCAACTGTGACACCACGAGCATCAGCGACCACCAGTGATATCGCATTAGCCGCTGTCTCGTTAACGTCGGCAACAATCGCCTTTTTGTCTTCGAGTCCAATAGCCATAGGTTTTATCTCCTGGATCTTCTGTTTACAACTATCTGCAAATGTAACAACACTACAGAAAGTCAATTTCGGTGATCAGGGTAAATTCCAGCGTTGCTATCCAACATACGTAGATAGCAAATACTTAGTCAATACGTTTCTGGTCTCACCGTCTGCGTAGGCAGAACATTTAGTCTAAGATTAAACTCGACATACCAATTAAGCGGTTACATATATTTAACTAATTCAGTTGAATAAAGGTAACCACACCTACGGTCTTTGACGGTCTACGCAAGAAATACATCCTGCACAGACCACAAAGCTCTTACGCCTAACGAATCAACTACGCCTCAATTGAGGAGATGTCGATTACAAGTCCCGGCCCCATAGTCGTGCTCAAAGAAATCTTTTTGAGAAACACACCTTTTGAGGACGCCGGTTTGGCTTTTTTCAAATCTATTATTAGCGCTTCAAGATTTTCTTTGATTGCATTCGCATCAAATGAAACCTTGCCGATACCACCATGAATGATGCCGCCCTTGTCAGCACGGAAACGTACCTGACCGGCTTTAGCTTTTTTAACCGCATCTGCAACATTAGGTGTAACAGTACCGGTTTTTGGGTTAGGCATTAAACCACGAGGGCCTAAAATCTGACCTAATTGACCAACAACTCGCATAGCAGCTGGATCTGCGATAACGACATCGAAATCCATCATGCCGCCTTTAACTTCTGCTGCTAGCTCGTCCATACCGACAAACTCAGCGCCAGCTTCTTTAGCGGCTTCTGCGTTAGCACCTTGAGTGAACACTGCAACACGAACCTCTTTACCCGTACCGTGAGGCAAGTTAGTAGCACCCCGGACAGTCTGGTCAGATTTGCGCGGATCGATACCCAAATTAATGGCTACATCAAGAGTCTCGGGAAATTTAACTTTTGATAATTCTTTTAGTAAAGCTACAGCTTCTTCGAAGCCGTATTGCTTAGTAGGATCAATTTTCTCTTGAATTTCTTTTTGACGCTTAGTTAGTTTTGCCACGTTACACACCCTCCACATCAATACCAGCGGCTCGAGCAGAACCAGCAATCGTTCGTACGGCCGCATCCATATCAGCAGCTGTTAAATCAGGCATTTTTACGGTTGCGATTTCTTCTAGCTGCTCGCGATTTAATTTGCCAACTTTTTCAGTATTAGGACGGCCACTGCCTTTTTTGATTTTCGCAGCTTTCTTCAACAAGTAGGACGCAGGTGGCGTCTTCATTGTGAATGTAAAACTACGGTCACCATAAACAGATATAACGACTGGAACAGGTGCGCCAGCTTCCATACCTTGAGTTTGCGCGTTAAACGTCTTACAAAACTCCATGATGTTTACACCGTGCTGCCCCAAAGCAGGGCCAACTGGTGGACTTGGATTTGCTTTACCCGCTGCAACCTGCAGCTTGATGTAAGCTTCAACTTTTTTAGCCATAATATACCCCTCGGTTAATGGGTGCTTAACGCCTCAGAATAGCGGCTGACTATTCATCCTAGGCTCCCCCGCTTTGACCATTTTGCTTTTGTCAAAACATAACAAACCCTCCTCTGGAACACCCGGAAGAGAGCAAAAAACAATAACTGTGTTAAATTTAGGCCTTTTCTACTTGGCTAAATTCCAGCTCAACTGGAGTCGAGCGACCAAAAATTAGTACGGCAACTCTTAAGCGACTTTTCTCATAGTTAACCTCTTCAACAACTCCGTTGAAGTCGTTAAACGGCCCATCTACTACGCGCACCATTTCGCCGGGTTCGAATAGCGTTTTAGGCGTGGGCTTCTCAGCTGAAGCGTCCATTCGCTGTAATATATTTTCGGCTTCTTTCTCGGTAATTGGCGCAGGTTTATCCGCTTTTCCGCCAATGAATCCCATGACGCGAGGAGTTTCTTTTACCAAATGCCACGTTTCATCACACAATTCCATTTCGATAAGAACATAACCGGGGAAGAACTTACGCTCGGACTTTCTTTTTTGTCCGCCGCGCATTTCAACGATTTCTTCAGTCGGTACAAGAACTTCTCCGAATTGTTCTTCCAGAGAAAACCTTTCGATTCGCTCTTTTAAAGCGGCTGCAACGCGCTTTTCATAACCTGAATAGGCATGTACAACGTACCATCTTTTAGACATACGTTACCCTATCACTTGAGATACAAGAAAATTCAAACCGGCATCCAAAAATGACAAAAATGCCGCTGTGACAATTACAACAGCTACAACAATCATTGTAGTTTGGATAGTTTCTGCAGAGGTAGGCCAAATGATCTTCTTAAATTCGACTTGAGCAGATTTGAGCAAGCCCCAAAAGGAACTCCCTTTTTCAGTGTTGACTACGACAAATATGCTAAAGGCACCAACTGCGACCATAGCAAGTACGCGATAGAGCAAACCGATCTCTGATGAAAAGTAGGAATTAGCAACTGCCCCACCAACAACTAGAACGATTACTAAAAGCCATTTTAGTGGGTCTAGACGAAACTCACTAGATTCTACTTTTGCATTCATATTATTTCTCTGATCCCCCTATTATTCACGTCTTTTAAGGGGTAAGTGGCAGGCCAGGAGGGAGTCGAACCCCCAACTTTCGGTTTTGGAGACCGACGCTCTACCAATTGAACTACTGGCCTTTAAACTAGAAAATTATTATAACTTTCGTAAAACTAAGCACCCTTAAAACAAAGAGCACTTAAAACTAACAACAAAAAGCCAGCGCTTAAACTGACCCCTTGTTTATTCTGAGCATCAATTACTCAAGAATTTTGGCAACAACACCTGCACCAACTGTACGTCCACCTTCACGGATAGCGAAGCGTAGACCTTCATCCATAGCAATCGGGTTAATCAAGGTAACTTCCATTTGAACGTTATCTCCAGGCATTACCATTTCAACACCTTCAGGTAGTTCACACGCGCCGGTTATATCAGTTGTT
>NVXL01000190.1 GCA_002746115.1 Alteromonadaceae bacterium | reverse complement strand
TTTAAAAGATCATGGTATAGGGTCCTTTCTTGACGTAGAAGATCTCGGGTCAGGCGCTTTCGGCCCGGCCCTCCTTGAGCATATTGATAAAGCGGATGCCATGGTTCTCATCTTGTCTGAAGGAGCGCTCAATCAGCGTGGAAATCAAGCAGACTGGGTACGTACTGAGATTGGCCATGCATTCAAGACCGACAAAAGCGTTGTGACCCTACGAATGCCTGGTTTTGCTATGCCAGACGATTTACCTCCAGAACTAAAGAAGCTTTCCCAACAGAATGGAGTTAGCTATTCACATGAGTTTTTCAGCGCGTCTATAGAACGCCTCATTGAACTGATTTCCTCTGGAAATCAAGAGAAGGACAGACACCCTGTAAAAACCTGCTGAAAGACCGCCAGATAACAAGAACAGCGCGTAATTTAATTGCCCAAAACCACCAACATTACCGACACATTAGCAATTTATAAGGAAACAACATAAGTTAAATCAACAGAATGGTTTTTCAACTATAGAGCCGCGTAAAGCGTCGTATTACGGTTTAAATAAATGAAAAACTCAGGTGATATTTATGCGGACTTACGGGGACGGGACCTTCGTCGTGAAAACCTAACACGATAATTTTTCTCAAAGCCGACGGCCCCCTCTAACCAAGTCGCGCCATCAATATCTAGTCGCTGTAAAATCGGTGGTAAATGGCTAGGAATAGCCCCGCGCTTATTCTCACGAACGCAGCGCCCGGTAAAATCAACAAGCTCAAGGTAATCACGAAGAGAAAATAGGATACCCGTTTGTTCATGCTCAGTGACGTTACCTTCAAATACCGCCAAAGGCTTTAACGGCACATCAAACTTTAAAAGGGATTCTAGCGCAACCTGTTCCTTCACCGGCTCCGCCAAATCAAAGATAGGCGCTATGCGCTCCTTAATACTGGTGTGATCTGAGGTTTCTGGCGTGTCCGCCATACAGGCGCGAATCAGGTTGAGGTCTACGTTACGCTTTTAGCTTCTAAACTAGTGTCTGCCCTATTTCCAGGTTTAGCTTAATACGCCTGGAATGACATCGGTGGCGTAGCGTTTGAAATCGGGATGTTGATCGGCATTTAAAGCTACGGCTGCGGTGTGCAGCATGTTGAGTTGGGTATAATTTTCGCTTCCGGCGTTGGATACACCGCGCTGAATTACGCCTCCGCCGCCAGCCATAATTAGCGGAATATCCGTGCGAGAATGCGAATCCCCATTCCCCATATCGGTCACCTCACACACGATGGTGCTATCGAGTAAACCCGCGTTCATCAAGCTTTCGATAAAATAACTCGACATGGAACTCAGATGCGCGCGAGTTTCGCGGAAGTGAGGATACGTTGGGTCACCACCATTACCACCATGAATCGAGTTATGATAAAGGCCATTGAAATTCAAGTCCTTAAAACTAAACTCGGCCTGTTGATTGCCAATAGAAAGCGAGCAGGACGCCGTTAAATTACACTGCAAAGCCAAGGTAATAATATCGGCTTGCAACTCAGCTTGCTGCTTAAATGTATCATTAGTTAACGGAAATGGCGTTGGTGCCGTATTCTCACAAATGGCCAATGAACCATCAGCAAATTCATTGAGACGTTGCTCGGTTTCCTCGATTGACGTTAAGTGCTGATCGAGGCGGTGTTTTTCATAAGCCCCCAATTTACCCGTAAGCGTGCCTAGCGCCTCTTTGTGTGTATCAATAATATTCAGCTTTCTCGCTAAAGCCTTATCCGAGGAGGGCACGGCGCCAAACAAGCGATTAAAAGCATTAAAAGGGTTATCCTCCGCCGGTACCGCTGTACCGGCCTCACGGGTCATATCCCCATGACCACTGCCAAAAACACCCAGATTAACGTAACGAAACGGTCGATTAGCACCTATGGTGCGACCCATGTTCACATCAAAGCTATCCCCAGTGTGATCAGTATTAATCACCGTTCCCATTCTGCCGTGACCACCGCTACTATGGCTCATGTTACGCAAAAAATTACACTCGCTTTTTACCGGTGCATAACCGGCGGACATTTCAGGGAAGTTATTCAGCTCAGCATCGGGATACCAATGCTCAGGAAGGGCCCCGCTCGGTACAAAAATGGTCACGGATTTATTCGGCGTCGCCTCTTGAGCATCGGCCAAGCGTGACATCATCATCCCGCCCACCAGCGGAGATGCACGCAATAAACCCTGGCTAATACCTGCTGAGGCAAAAATTTTCAGTAAATTTCTGCGCTCTTTATCAACTACATTTTTTGATCGTTTAGTCATAATTTAAACTCATTTATTTAGAGTTAATAGCTCGGATTTAACAGCTCAGATTTAATAGATCGGAGCTAATTTTTCGGAGCTATTAACTCAATAGTCAGCTGTTACAAAATACCTAACACGTCAACAATTAGCGGGTCCATTCTTTACGGAAACGAACAGCCGGCATAGCGCCCATAGACTCAAGCATCTCGCGCGGACTTGTTGTCATCATTGTGTTAGTAAGATCGTCAATTTCACAGGCATAGCCGTTCTTCTCCTGGGGATCAAGCGCCGACCCGCCGGGAATAGCGCTATCAACAGCGTCAGAGCTTACGCCCACCATAAAGCGGAACATCGTTTTAGAAATACACGCTTGCGCACTCGGCAAGGTCGCCACCAAGGCACCTAAGCCCAGCGTCCCCTCGAATGGTACAGCGTTGAATTTATCATTGAGACTGTTAGCCGCGTATAGCTGCCCACTGGCATCAATCAAATTACCGCGTAAATCGGTCGTACGCGGGTTACCAACCGGATTAAAGTCTTCCATGCCAAAACCGAGTGGATTAATCCATTCCCGATGACAAGCCTGACAATCTTCGTTACTCGTAATAGTGTGATATTTGAGACGATTCGTGGTGTCTGGATCACGGAGTATCTCCGCATTCTCTTCAATCGCCTGCTCACGCCCGATCGCAATACCCGCAGGAGGTAAGGGCTGATCCTGACACAGCATGCGCCGACGGACACGAACCGAGCGGCGAATTGGTGACGTCTCAACATCCTCAGACCAGCGCGACATAAATGCGCCGTTAGCAATAATCCCGCCACGGTCTGTGGTAGTGACTTTTTGGAAATCTTCACCTGTCACCCCATTGATGCCGTAATGCGCAGCTAGAGTTTCGTTCACATAAGTGTAATCCGCATCGTACAGCGATGAGAAGCGTTCATCAGAGTCCAACATAACATGGGCAAATACTTCTCGAATCTCCTGAGATAAATACGGTGAAATTTGCTCATACTCAGGCCACGCCCACTCAGCTTTAAGTGCATTAGACATGTTATCAGTATCCAGCCAAGCGCCAACAAAATCGCCCATCAACCGCTTAGCACCGTCGGTAGCCAATAGTCGCCTCGCCTCCAATAGTATTGCACTATCATCACGCAGTTCGTCATTGGCCGCTTTTTGCATCAAGATGGCATCTGGTGTAGAACCGGTTAGGTTGTAGCTCAACCAAGTCGCCATTTCATAGGAGCTTAACTCGTATGCATCCGTGTCAATTAACCCATTACTTGGATTCAACTCGCCGATTTCATGCCGATAGATAAACTGCGGCGATGACAGCATGGCCTCGATTGCCAGGTGAATGCCCTCTTTCACATCCCCCTCAGTTAGCGAGCCGTTGGCAAGCGTTGTATAGCGTGTGATTTCAATATTTTCCAGAGGACGACGGAAAGCTTTTGGTAGAAAGTCATTGATCAGCTGACCAGCACAATCTTGATTGAAACTGACACAGCTCAAAGCGGGACTAAAATCGCGCTCTGCCGACCATGCCGCCACCGCTTCAGCGACGGCAAGATAAGCGTCATAACTACTTGCGACGACGGAGCGTTGAGTATTGTTCGAGAACGGCCCGACTTTGCCGTCTTCAGCCAAACCGATAGCCGCATTAAAATCGACCCCCAGTAAATCCTCAATGGAACGTTGATATTCATCGCGTAAGAGGATTTTTAGTTGCCGCGCACCGTAGTTAACATCGTTACATACCAAAGGTCCATTATCTTCCCAGAAGTTAGTGGCAATGTAGCTGGCAACGGCATTTCCACAGTCTGTACCACACGCGGCAGAATTACCACTGGGCATGTTCTCGGCAATAAAACTCGCTAGTTGGCTCACATCGCCAGATTGAATATAGGCAAGATCATCAGGGTTACTAATCACCGGCGAGCCATTACCATCCGGAGCATGACAGTCAACACAGTGCTGCTCGTACAGCGCTTGTCCATCTAACCCACCAGAGGACGAGCTTGAACTGCTCGAAGAGCTGCTAGATGAACTGCTCGATGAACTACTGGACGAACTGCTAGATGAACTAATGAATTGACCACAGACCATACCGTTTAAGGTAAATTCTTCCACGATATTCGCGGGCGGAGAATCGTCCGTAATATAAAAACCAAAACTCACACTACCACCCGGAACAATCGTACCATTCCAAAAACCCGCTGAATTCGATGCGGTCACCAGTGACCCAACGCTACCAAAACTCGCTCTATTTCCACCGCGGTATTCTTCACCTTCAACCAAATCCCACACCAAATCGTATCCACTAATGGGCTCAGAGCTAATGTTGGTGACGGTCACTTCAATGTCGGCACCGCCTACCCATTCTTCCCCGATCACGTAATCAACGTCGCAAATCCCCGTCACTACCCCACCTGTGGAGCTGCTTGATGAGCTGCTTGAAGAAGAACTTGAAGAACTATTTGAAGAGCTACTTGAAGAGCTACTTGAAGAAGTAGAGGAACTCGCCCCACCCTCTTCCGCCTCGATTTTAAACAGCTTGCCACCACCAGACCATGAGAATTGCGCAATATAAATCTCACCACTATTGGATTGAGCAAAAGAACTGATGTTGATAGTCACGCGCGCTAGCTCAGTTTTTTCAAAAACGCCCGGCGCACTTTCAGTCATTCCCCAAATGGCGCCGCCAAGATAATCACCAAAGACCATAACATTTTGTAAATTAGGCACCTCTGTACCGTGGTATACAAAACCGCCAGTAATCGCTACTCCCTCATCGCGATCATAAACAAGCACAGGGTCAATAAATGGCCCCTCAGTCGTACAGGGGTTAAACGTAGCCTCAAAACCCTCGCGACATCGCCAGCCATAGTTACCACCTTTCTGAACAAGATTCATTTCTTCATAGGCGCTATTCCCTACATCCCCCGCCCATAGGTTGCCGCTTTCCTTGTCAAAGCTCCATCGCCAGGGGTTGCGAAAACCATAGGCATAAATTTCTGGGCGACCGCCACCATCAACAAAGGGGTTGTCAGCTGGAATATTGTAAGGCGAGCCGCTATCCACATCGATGCGTAAAATACTGCCATGGAAGGTCTCAGTATTTTGGGCCAAGTGCAATTCGTCGCCCCTAGATCCGCCATCACCAAAACCCGCGTAAAGCAGACCATCGGGGCCGAAATTGATTTGACCGCCGTTATGATTACCGAAGGGCTGATCAAATCGAATGAGTTCCACAGCAGAACTCGGATCAAGACTCTGACCGTCGGAAGATTCGGTATATCGGGCGACCACCGACTCCATGGCCACATCGACTTTCTCCGTCACTGCGGTATAGGAGAGAAATACCTGACCGTTATTTTGATAGTCAGGATGGAAGGCCATGCCCAGTAAGCCGCCTTCGATTTGATGATCCACAAGGTCGCTGATGTCGAGATAAGTGTTCTTGATTGTTGTAGCATCATCGTTAGCATCAATCCAAAGAATACGTCCGTTTTTCTCCAGTACGTACCAGCGTGAATCATCGCCAGGGGCTTGATACAGGCCAACCATCAACGAGAAGTCTACGTTTGGAAATACCGGAACAACCTGCACGGCAGGCGGCACGTCACTCGACAAACCACTCTCGCCCAAACCACCCGAGCTGGAACTGCTAGACGARCTGGAACTGCTAGACGARCTGGAACTGCTAGACGARCTRGAACTGCTAGACGAGCTGGAACTGCTAGACGAACTGGAACTGCTAGACGAACTGGAACTGCTAGACGAGCTGGAACTGCTAGACGAACTGGAACTGCTAGACGAGCTGGAACTGCTAGACGAACTAGAACTGCTAGACGAACTGGAACTGCTAGACGAGCTGGAACTGCTAGACGAGCTGGAACTGCCGTCGTCATCACAAATACTACCTGTAACAACAGGGATAGACACGGAATCACCACCGTTAATACCCTGAACACCAAATATGATGCTACTGCCCGGAGCGATTATTGTATTCCAATAGACATCCGTAGCAGTATACGGGTTATCACCACTGATATTCGCGCCCCAATTACGGGTACTCACGGTTCCGTCAGTGTAAGACCAATTAACCGACCAACCATTAATGTCTGTGGTGCCGGTATTCGTGATGCGAATATTGGCAGAAAAACCAATACTCCACTCATTCACGATAATATATTCACACATTGCT